>JADFYX010000169.1 GCA_015232795.1 Magnetococcales bacterium | reverse complement strand
GGTGAAACAGATAAATAAGTTTAAAAAAATATTTGCGACAACCCCTGTAGATTTTAAGACTTTTGAGGATCTGGATTTTTCAATTTTAAGCCATATTCCTAAATCTATCTATGATGTTATCAATAGAGTTGAGAATAACAATCAGGATCTTAAACTGGCGGGAGTTGATATTGCAGATGCTAAAGAGGACTCTATCGCTCTAAAAAGTCGCTCATTTTACCCAACAATTGATGCCACCTTTGAGCAAAAATGGAAACATAATGTTGGTGGTACTGTGGGTGATAAAACAGAGATGCTTGGCAAGTTAGAGTTATATTTACCTATTAGTTTAGGATTTACTGAAGCAAAAGAGTATTCGGCATCTGTTAAAGATAAAGATTCCTTGGTTATCACAATGGAAGCACTCAAAGAAGATATGGTAGAAGAGGCCAGAAATGGCTGGCATAAGTTGATAGCTTCCACCATGGTATGGCGTTCAATTAAACAACAAGCCGACCTTGCAGCAGAATCATTGGAGATTGCATATTCCGAGAATGCGTTGGGTATAGGATCAAAAATCAAGGTTTTGACTTCCGAGACCTCTCTATTAACGGCTCAGAGCGATGCTAACTCGGCTAGGATTGATATTCTTCTAGACGCTTTATCACTGCTCAATCTTATGGGGGATATATCAATTGGAATTTTGCATAAAAAGGATTCCTATGAAGAATTTGTTCCTGATCAATTACCAATTTTTCATAGTGACTTGACCATAGAACCATCTGCCAAGGTTGTTGCTGCCCTTAAAAAAATTGTCAATAACGCCAAGGAACAACTCGAACCAGCAGATCCTGTTGCTTCAAAAGATCAACAGAAAGATAGAGAAAAAACAGTACAAAAAACTGCTGAAAAGGTAGAAGATAAAATTGCTGTCAAGAGTGTAGAGAAAATTGCAAAAAAAGCACAAGATACCATTAAGGACAAGGTTGATGTTAAGCCAGAAGAGAGTGATAAAATTGTGCAAGATGGTGAAAGTATAGATAAAAGTGAGGTTAAGTCCCAAGAGGTTAAGGTTAAAGATGTTGTTGAGCCAAAAGCCCAAGAGCAGGTTAAAGTTGAACCGGAATATGATGTAGAGTTTGAGATTGAAAAATATACAGATAGTAGCGTAGAAGATAAATACAACCCAGATTCAATGCTTACAGATGAGGAACTTGAGATACAGAGACTCTATTCGGTCCCATCTACTGATTCTCCTGCTGACGATCTTATACCTAAAGAGTTGCTTTTTAATGAGCTATTACAAGAGAATAAAAGCAACAAGGTTGATAGCTCTCGGCCCACATATGATATTGATGTAAATGATGGTTCCAAGCCATATTATGAACAGCCAGCAGATACAGTAGACAAGGAGGGGGTTGGTAATAGCTTACCGCCAACATATGATGTTGGCCCTAACGAGGCTCCATCATATGCCACACAACCTTGATATGGATAGTAAGGGATTAATTGCTAAAATGGATTTTGATTTAATTATATTTTTGTTAGAAATAACCTATAGTCATGAATGATACAAATACCCTACAGGAGGTTTTCGATCCATTGCAGCTTTCTGCTGGCAATCATCTCTTTGTGTTTGTAACATTTTTTGGTTTTTTGGCTTTTGTTATATGGTCTGCAATAGGGCGGTTGGATATTGTCAGTAATGCCACTGGTGAGGTAATTCCTGCAAGTCAGATAAAAGAGATCCAACATCTTGAAGGGGGCATTGTTAGTAAAATAATGGTAAAGGAGGGAGACAGAGTTGTTGCTGGTCAACCTCTGGTCTCCCTAGAGTCTGTAGGGGCGCAATCGGATTTGGTTGATCTGAAAATCAGGCGAGTGAATGCCAAAATTAAAATTATCCGTTTAAAGGCCGAGTTGGAAAATTTACCCACCTTGGTTTTTTCCCAGGAACTACAGAGCCAATTTCCCGATTTAGTTAAACGAAGTACGGCTCTATTTATCTCAAGGCAAAAACGCCGGAGAAGCCAAATAAATGCCCAAAAAGAGGTAATACTACAGCATAAGCATGATATTGCCGGAACTTTAGCAAGGCTGAAGTCAAACCGTACCGTGGCAGCACTCTTACGAGAACAGATAAAAATCAGCAAAAAACTGTTGGGGCAAAATCTTTCAAACCGAATGCAGCACATTACCTTGCTTATCGAAGAGTCAAAATTACAAGGTCAAATTTCAGAAGACAAAGAGGCGTTGCGCCGTATCAAATCGACTATTCAAGAGGCGCAGGAGAAAGAAAAAACCATCTTGAACGCTTTTCAGGAGGAGGCGCAAAAAGAGCTGATCGAATCTGTAAGTGAGGAGGAAAAACTTGCTCAGCATTTGGTAAAATTTGAAGATAGCTTTAAACGTACAGTACTGCTGGCCCCGGTTGACGGGGTAGTTAAAACACTATATGTGGTTACTGTTGGTGGTGTTGTTCCACCGGGAGGAACCATAATTGACATTGTTCCTGGTAAAGACCAACTCATAATTGAAGCAGAGTTGCAAACCCAAGATATCGGCTTTGTCCAGATTGGTCAAAAGGTTACAATCAGACTGGCATCGGCCAACGCTGCTCGCTTGGGGATGATTGAAGGTAGTGTTACTTCAATTAGTCCCGATACATATATAAATAAAGATGGTATGCCCTTTTATAAAATTCAGGTAGCAACAGATCAGTATTATTTTGAACAGCAAGGAACTAAATACCCTCTTGTTCCAGGTATGCAGGTAACATGTGGTATTATAACTGGGGATAGAACTGTGCTTAATTTCTTTTTAGAGCCACTACTTGGGTCAGCAGTAACTGCTTTACAGGAGCGCTAGAAGTTAATGACCGACTCCAATAACCAAACGCAAAAAGTTCCCTTACTCCAAAAGGCAACTAGCGAATTTAATGAAAATCTCATTAACAAATTTAATGAAATTGATCAGTTGTGGAAGAAAATTGTCGATACTCCAGAAGATTATGAACTGCAAAAAAACTTTAAAAGGTTGGTGCAGAATATTGGTGACAAAAGCGGTATTTTTTCTGTTCCCAAAATCAAGGGTTATGCCCTTGAAATTGAAAAAATTCTCTCATACCCCCTCTGGAGTGTCGGAGCAGAGCAAAATTTACAAATCGAAAAGATCGGTAGTTATCTCTCACAGATAGGTCAGGCTTGTCGTGATGCCATTTCCGTTGAGCAAGATGATTTCACTCCCGAAATGTATGGTTGGCGATCTAAAAACCGTCTTGATGAGTTGGTTATAGTTATTGTTGAAGATGATGCAGAATTTGTAAATGGTGTGAGAGCAAAACTCAGGAAGAATGATATGCGGGTAAAGCATATCACCTCTATAGACGATCTTGGTGAAATACTCAACACCATGGAGCCTGCGACAATTATTGTCAATAATGAAATGGCGCAACTCAGTAAAGTTCCTTTTGAAGTATTGGTAAGCCAGTCTGGGCAGGTTCCCCCCCCAATTATCATGATTTCTGACACCGATGATATGCAGAAGCGGTTTGATACTCTGCGCAGTGGAGCAAGCTTTTTCTTGCCAAAGGCAGCCGGTCCAGAGCGTATAGTAATGGCCCTGAACTCTGTTTTAGAGACAAAAAAAACCGGTGAGCTAAAGGTAATGATTGTTGGTGAGTCGCGCTCTTTGGCAGAATATATAGCAATGGTATTTCATAATATTGGCTCACGAGTTGCCATAGTTGCCAAACCCATGGAGATGCTTCCTCCCATGCGCCGTTTTCGTCCTGATGTTCTTCTAATTGATCTTAGAATGTCTATGTGTTCTGGTTTTGAACTCCAACGGATTATCCGCCAGGAACTTGGTTTCTCACAGACACCAATCATGTTTCTTTCCAGTGATTCCGTTGATATTAGCCTTGCCTATGAAAGAAATTTAGACATTACCAATTTTATTCCCTTGCCAACTTCGCAAGTACGTTTGGTGCGGGCTGTCTTGAACGCTATTAAGATCTCCAAGAAAAAAATACTCAACACCAATACCGATGCTTTTAGCGGACATTTAAACCATGAGGCTTTTTTAGAGAAGATTGAAATGGAGTTGGTCCGTTGCAAGCGGAGTAAAAATAATTTTTGCATTGCCCTGATAGAGCTAGATCAACCCAGTAGCAGTGGCAACAAGGGAACTGTAGATGAGGTGGCATTAAAGGGGTTGAGTGATGTTATGGGAAAATCTTTGCGGACTTCAGATTTTATAGGTCGCCTTGACGAGGGGCTGTTTGGAACTCTGTTAGTTGACTCAGATACAGATGGGGCCATGGTCGCGGTAAATAAAACCAGAGAGATGTGGCATAAATTACAGAATGAAAATCCTGATCTGCAAGAATACAAATCAATCTCAGCAGGTATAGCAATGTATCCGGCATATAACAAAGCTAGGGCTCTGTTACGTGGCGCACAAGCTTCACTTGATTCTGCTAAACTTAGTGGTGGGGGTAGTACCATGATCGCTCTTAAATAGCTTAATAAACGACTATATGCTAACATAAGCTATGTATTTAATTGTTATTTTATTTTAACATAAACCGTTTGTTGGTCTTTTTAGTTTTTTAATAACAGCTAAAACTATCTAACAAGTATGTGGTGGGTCATCTGTTTTTTTATTCCTTGCCAGAAAATTGATAATTAACTAGTCTTAGCAGTTAATTATTGATAGGTTATTAATAGAGTATAACCTTCACCCTATCCCAACTTCAAACTTGATATAAAGAGACAATAAATGAAATTAGATAATGTCAATTTGAAAGTATCCTTACCAGCAGCTTTTTTACTGTTTATTGGTACTATTTCCTCAATCATACTCATATCAAGTTTTGTCACCTCAAGCAAATCAGTGAATCAACTTGCCCAGGAGGTTCTGGTCAAAATTGGTGAAGGAACACTTGATAAGAGTATTAACTATCTTGAAACAGCCGCAAAATTGGTTAGAGTTAATACTGCTCTTTTTAATCCAGATGAAAATGGCAACATAGAACTTGACACTTTCAATCAGATTACCAGGGAAGAGATCCTCACATACCCTCAATTTTCCTTGGTTTATTTTGGAAATGAGAAAGGGAACCACTGGCTTAACAAACCAACGTCACAAGGCAACATCAGTACACGTGTTATTAAACGGCTTGATGATTCCAAAGAGGGCAAAGAGATTCTCAATCAAGCAGCTAAAATGCCTAAATCAACAAGTGAAGAGAAACAAGCTGTCGCAGATATGATAGCTCCTTACATAAAAACAACATGGCGTTATCGTGATCAAGATGGTGATATCTTGCGGATGGCGGATGATCCTTTGAAAATTTATGATCCACGGGAGCGTCCTTGGTATAAGGGAGCTGTTGAAAATGGTGGTCATTTCTGGACCGATGTTTACACATGGGCCTCAGATAATGGTAGTAGCTATCAGGTAGGTATTACAGTTGCGGAGCTAATTAAAGATAAAAAAGGTTTGGTTGGTGTTACTGCCATAGATATTATTCTTAACGATATTTCTAAATTTCTCGGTAGTTTAACCATCGGCAAAACTGGTCAAGCGTTTATCCTAAACTCAAAGGGTCAGGTTATTGG
>JADFYX010000168.1 GCA_015232795.1 Magnetococcales bacterium | reverse complement strand
CGTGAAATTGGCCCAATTGCCCATTTAGATATTTTACAATGGTCACCGGGTCTTCCAAAAACTCGTTCAGGTAAGATCATGCGCCGAATCTTACGTAAAATTGCTGCCAATGAACTCGACAGCTTAGGAGATACTTCTACTTTGGCAGACTCAACAGTAGTACAAAACCTCATTGACCATCGAGAAAACAGTTAGTTGGTTGGTTGGATTGTTGCCTTAAAGAGATTAATAGTGGTCTCTTTAGGGCTTTTTTTAATGTAAAAACTAAGTTTTACTTTTTCTTAGGAGAATGACTTATGTCCCAGAAAAATGAAGAAGCTGGTGTAGCCTATTGGCGGGCTAACCTTGGTCTACTTAAAATATGTCTAGCAATATGGTTCTTCTGTTCATATGTACTTGGGATTTTCTTTGTAGATGTTATGAATACCATGTCGTTGGGTGGATATCCTTTAGGGTTCTGGTTTGCCCAACAAGGTTCTATTTATATCTTTCTCGTTTTGATTGTGTTTTACGCTATCAGAATGGGTCAGATTGATCGTAAATTTGGTATGGAAGAGGAAGAATAAAAATGGATTTACATGATATGACATTTTTAGTAGTTGGTACGACATTCGCGATTTATATAGGTATCGCAATTTGGGCACGTGCTGGCACTACAAAAGAGTTTTATATTGCTGGCGGTGGTATTAAATCCTGGCAAAATGGTATGGCAACTGGTGCAGACTGGATGTCAGCAGCCTCTTTCATAAGTATGGCAGGTCTTATAGCTTTTAAAGGCTATGATGCCTCTGTATATCTTATGGGTTGGACAGGTGGTTATGTGCTTCTAGCCATGCTTCTTGCCCCTTACCTACGTAAATTTGGTAAATTTACAGTGCCTGAGTTTATCGGAGACCGTTTTTATTCTCAAGGTGCCAGACTTACAGCAGTTGGCTGTTTGATCACTGCTTCCATCACATATGTGATCGGGCAGATGAAGGGTATCGGCGTGGCCTTCTCACGTTTCTTGGAGGTTGACTTTGCTACTGGTCTGTTTATCGGTATGGGTATCGTGTTTATCTATGCAGTTTTGGGTGGCATGAAAGGTATTACCTACACACAGATTGCTCAATATGTTGTTTTAATCTTTGCCTACACTGTTCCAGCTATATTCATCTCCCTAAATCTAACTGACAGTATATTACCTCAGATCGGACTGGGCAGCACAATGAATGATGGTAGCGGTACGTATATGCTGGATAGGTTAAATCAGACGGTAACAGATCTTGGTTTTGCCTCTTACACTATTCAGCAAGGCTCCACCATGAATATGTTCATGCTTACCCTTTCTCTCATGATAGGTACTGCTGGACTTCCCCATGTTATCGTCCGTTTTTTCACCGTTCCTAAAGTATCTGATGCCCGTTCATCTGCTGGTTGGGCACTATTTTTCATTGCTTTACTTTACACAACTGCTCCTGCTGTTGGTGCTATGGCCCGTTATAACCTCACCACTACTATCCAAACAGGTGAAGTTGGTGCTGTTGAAGCAAACCTTGAATATGCCCAACGCCCACAATGGTTTAAAAACTGGGAGAAGACTGGCCTATTGAAGTATGAGGATAAAAATGGCGACGGTCGTATCCAGTACTACAACGACAATAACAAAGAGTTTGCTGCCAAAGCTGAGTCTGAGTGGGGCTGGAGGGGGAATGAAATGGTAAAGATTGACCGTGATATCATGGTTCTTGCCAACCCAGAAATCGCTCAATTGCCTAACTGGGTTATCGCTCTTGTGGCTGCTGGTGGCCTAGCTGCTGCTCTTTCAACTGCTGCAGGTCTATTGTTGGCTATCTCTTCTTCTATCTCCCATGATCTTCTAAAAGGCGTGTTTATGCCTGATATCTCAGAGAAAAATGAGTTGATGGCTGGTCGTTTTGCTATGACAGGTGCAATTGCTGTGGCAGGTTATCTTGGTCTGAATCCACCGGGCTTTGCTGCTCAGGTGGTGGCGTTGGCCTTTGGTCTTGCTGCATCATCCATCTTTCCTGCTTTGATGATGGGTATTTTCTACAAACGTTCCAATAATGTCGGCGCTGTTGCTGGAATGTTGGTTGGGATTCTTTCTACCCTTATCTACATATTCATGTATAAAGGTTGGTTTTTCATTCCAGGTACTGCTAATCTTCCCGATAATGCCGCTAACTGGTTTATGGGAATATCCCCAGGTGCTTTCGGTGCTCTTGGTGCATTGCTAAACTTTGTTACCAACTATGTGGTATCAGGTATGACTGCACCACCTCCAGAGCATATCCAACAACTTGTTGAGGATATTCGTATCCCAAGGGGTTCTGGAGAGGCTACTGGTCACTGATTCTAGGTTTATTGGTTAGTTCAATATTAAAACGGGCCTCAAATATTTGGGGTCCGTTTTTTTTAAATTGCTTTAAAATCTATGAAATAAATTTCAGCCTTCATGTGGATATTTTGAAAAATCAACATAATTTTGTCAGCAACTAGGTAAATTTATCCTCTTCATAACGCAGCCATGGTAATATATTGCGGTAAATTTTGATTGGTTATAAGTTTGTTGAATAAATTTATGATTAAACAAAATCGTGTTTTTATTGCAAATATAAACTAGTAGGTTGTTTTTTATGATACGGAAAGAGATCAGAAATAAAAATGGCCCAAGTTATGCAGTTAATTAAACAACGTACAAGCTGTAGTCCGGTTCAGCTTTTTCCGGGAAACTCCTATATAATGTCACCTTGAACTTATTGTCCAGGAACATAACGGACTAGGCTATTGGCTCTTCGTACATCACTTGTCCAAGGTGGTTGGTATGGCTCTCATTACCAACCATCTGAAGACAATACAATCCTTTTACCCCCCCCTTTTTTTAATATCAAACTAAAATTCCCTAAAGAAATAATTATTCCAAATTCTTTAAGCTCAGACTACAATGTTCTCATGGTTAGATATTTCAACTATATGATGAAATATTCACTCCTGTATCCCAACAGTGAAGAGTGCTTTTTGTGATAAACATTAAATCCAAATCACAGCGCTCCATTTTTGCTCTTTTTTTGGTGGTTGGGGCTTTTTCCCAGATTGCCCAGGCTATTTTGATACGGGAGTTGCTGGTGGTTTTCCACGGTAACGAAATAAGCATTGGGGCATTTTACGGTAGTTGGCTTTTTTGGATTGCTCTTGGCGGTTGGTTTGCCATGTTGTTAGATCAACGTTATGCTCTTAAACATCCCTTGTTTTGGGTGCGGGGCATTGTTGTGGTGTTGCCTCTTTTATTGTTTTTACAGATGGTTTTGGTCCGTTTTATAAGAGATTTTGTTTCTGTTCCTGCAAGTCAGCTTATCCCCTTAGATCATCTTCTTATAACCGCTTTTTTAATAACCCTGCCAGTGGGATTAGCCATAGGAGCATTGTTTCCTCTGGCATGTAAGGGGGTTGATGCAAAAAAATCTGCTCCTGTTACATCTCTTTATATCTTGGAAGCTTTAGGTGCTTTGACAGGAGCGTTGCTATTTACCTTTTTGTTTATAGAGCAATTAGGTACTTGGCGTAGCTTTGCTCTACTAGCAACCACCCTTGCAGCCATTGTTTATTTGTTACCAGCTACTAAAGGCGAAAAAGATTTTAAAACTGTTTTATTAGCAGGTACTACTCTGGCTTTTGGCTTAATTGTGCTTCTAACTCCTGTAGGGGGGATGCTTGAGAAAGGTATGGAGAAGGTACGTTTTGGGGTGTTACATCCTAGTATGAACCTACTTAAAACCATTGAGACCCGTTATGGCCATGTGGCGGTGGCTTCTCTTGAAGAACAAAAATCAATTATTGAAAATGGAAGAATTAGCGCAACATTTCCTGATCCCCATAATGTAGCTTTGGCAGGAGCATATTTTTATGCCCAAGGGGAAAAACCCAAGAACATTCTCATGTTTGGTGGTATTTACGCTGGCTTGGCAACCGAGTTATTGAAATATCCCATTTCTCAGCTTGTCACAGTGGTAGAGGACCAAGCTGCCTTTAAGATGATTAAACCCCAACTGCCAGAGCAATTTCAAACTTCTTTGGCTGATAAACGTCTCTTGGTGAAATTTGCTGATGGTCGGGATTATATCAATAACCTTACTCAGAAAAATCTCCATGATTTAGTTCTGATTTTGGTTTCAGACCCATCCAGTGCTGGTCATAACCGTTTTTTTACCCGTGAATTCTACTCTAAACTTATATCCCATATGCAGCCCAAAGGTGTGTTGTGTACCAGAATAAGTGGAGCATCCAACTATATGGGCCGTGAGGTTAAAAGCTATAGTGGGTCTGTTTTTCATACTCTATTAGCGGTTTTCACCCACGTTGTGGTTATGCCCGGTGATAATCTTACATTTTGTGCTTCATCAGCAAAAAATGTCGTAACGGCTGACCCCAACCTTCTCATGAATCGTTATTTAAGCAGTCCCCCAAAAACAGAAGAACTGTTACCACAAAGTGCTTTTATGACTCTTTTGGAAAAAAACCGGGTGGATTTTGTAAACAATCGTTTAAAGCAAGAAAAAGGGGTAATTAACACCGATACCACACCAGTTACTTTCTTTCTTAACATGGTATTGATGGGTAAATATACCTCAGCTGCCATAGGTGAGTTTTTAACACTTCTGCACCGTATGGGACCATGGCCCTATCTTGTACCGCCTGCAATATTTTTAATATTACATCTGTTTGCTGCATTGGCAAAAAGAGATTCTCCACAAGATAAAATGTTATGGCAAGTTCGTTCTGCGCTTTTTGCCCTGACTATACTTGGGTTTGCTGCCATGGCTTTGCAGATTCTTCTCCTATTTGCTTTTCAAACCCGTGTGGGGTTGATCTATAGCCGTATCGCCGTGTTAAACGGTCTTTTTATGACCGGGATAGCTCTTGGGGCTGTGCTTGTTTTGCAGGCTGAAAAATATAAAAAGTGGACGGTGGGTTTTCTTGTGTTCAACCTATCTTTGGTTGCTGTTTTCAGTCTGTTTCTTCCCACAATACTTACATCTTTTCCAACGATGTCTGGAGATAGGGTTGAGTTGATCTTCTACGCTCTATCTTTCTTGGTGGGGCTTTTGGCTGGTGGAGCTTTTCCCTTGGCTGTTACCTTAACCCACGGTTTGGATAATAATTCTCTCAAAACCAGTGGGCTGACCGAGGCTGGAGATCATCTGGGGGGAGCCTTGGGCGGAGTTTTAACGGGTGGGTTGTTGGTGCCGATTTTGGGTATTGAGGTGAGCGCGCAACTAGTTGCTGTAACAGTGTTAATGACCATACCCCCTCTATTTTTGCTAGGTTACGCTCCATTTAATTTCTCTTTTTTTCAATTTCGCAACCGTGCTTCTTTTCCCTCTTATGTGCTGGTGGGTTGGCTCTGGTTTTTGCTGCTTTCCCTGGGATTGTGGGGTTGGATGGTCCGTGATAGCGCCCCTGGTCCACAGGTGCAATTTGCAACAGAGGTGTTAACAGAGGTATCTGGTTCCAGTAGGTTTACCTTTCATCAAGAACCATTTCCAGCCTATATAGGTACAGATAAGGCCCTACAAAAACAGACCCTCTCTTTAGCCTCCATACCTGTTGCCCAAAATATAC
>JADFYX010000167.1 GCA_015232795.1 Magnetococcales bacterium | reverse complement strand
CAGTGGCCATTGCCCGTGCACTGTTGACAGATCCACCTATTCTGATGATGGATGAACCCACAAGTGCCATGGATAATAGCTCTGAAGAGCGGTTTAAAAACCGTATGGCTGCTCTGCTACCGGGTAAAACCCTTTTATTGGTTACCCATAAAGCCTCACTGCTTGCGTTGGTTGACCGCATTATTGTGTTTGAAGATTGTAAAATTATTGCTGACGGGCCACGTGATGAGATTATCAACCGCCTTACAACAGGAAAAATAAAGGTCGCCAGCAAACAACAACCGGCAAAAGGCTCTACGGCATGAGTAACTCCTGGGATGATAGACACAACATGTCGGAGGCTGCTGCGGCCCAAAATTTAGGAGCACACCCTTTTTCCCATCTCCTATTAATAAGTATCGGCATGTTTTTTATAATATTTATAATCTGGGCTGATTGGGCTGTGATGGATGAAGTGACTGTAGGAGAAGGAAAGATAATCCCCTCTGGGCAAATACGTCTGGTACAAAATCTAGAAGGTGGAATTCTCTCCTCCCTACTGGTCAAAGATGGTGATTTAGTAGAAAAAGATCAGATTTTACTGCAAATCGACCCTACCCAGTTTCGGGCCTCTTTCCAGGAGAGTCGTATTCAATATCTATCTTTAAAAGCCATTGAAACCCGCCTAAAAGCAGAGGCTACTGGCAACTCCCAACTTGATTTTCCAAAAGTGGTATTGGATGAACAGCCAGAGCTGGCTAGCAATGAAAAAAAGCTATGGATTTCAAGGCAAAAAGAGCATGTTGCTAGCCTTAAAGCCCTTGAAAAACAGATTGCACAACGGCAACAGGATCTGCTGGAGCTAGAGGCATCCAAAAGACAGATCCAGCGTCGCCTGACTCTGGTTAAAGAGGAGTATAATCTGGCTGCACCTATGGTACTGCGTGGGACCATATCCAAAATTGAGTTGGTGCGCCTAAAGAGAGATGTAGCAGAACTAGAGGCGGAGCTGGAGAGTACTATTCTGGCTATTCCGCGTATTAAACTTAAGATGGAAGTGGCAAAAAACCGAGTGGAAGAGTCCATAACCACCTTTCGTAATCGTGCTCAGGTACAGTTGAATGAAAGCCATGCAGAACTGCAAAAACTATCCGAATCCATTACCGCCCTTAAGGACAAAGTAAGCCGAACCGCCATTCGTTCTCCGGTAAACGGTACTGTTATCCGGGTACGTATCCACACTATAGGTCAGGTAATTCGTCCCGGCATGGATCTGGTAGAGATCATGCCTCTTAACGACTCTTTGTTGGTTGAAGCCCGTATTCGACCGGCAGATATCGCCTTTTTAAGACCGGGGCAAAAGGCTATAGTAAAAATCAGTGCTTACGATTTTTCAATTTATGGTGGACTGACTGGTACTCTAAAGCAGATAAGTGCTGATACCATTACCAATGAACAAGGTGAAAATTTTTATAAAATCACCGTAATAACAGATACTAGCCAACTTGGCCCAAAAAACAAACGACTGCCGATTATTCCCGGCATGGTTGCAACTACAAATATTTTAACGGGGAAAAAATCGGTTCTGGACTATCTGCTCAAACCAATTTTAAAGGCTAAACATAACGCCCTGAGAGAACGCTGACTCCATAAGCTGTGGTGATAAACCTGCAGAAGTTAATAAATTTGCTGAAGAATAAAATAAATTTCAGAATCAAATCAAAAAATCTGTTAAAGTAATTCAGTATATAATTATTATTTCGGCTATGTGTATGGCAGGCAAGAGCCTCTCCACTCTTTAAGAAATTAAGATAAATAGCCGATAAAGATGATCAGTGCCATATGTTTGTTAACTAATAGCAGAAGTTTGTCTTTTTTGTCTTTATGGGTGTAAAAACAGATAATTTCCCAGTAATATTTGGTAGAAAACTAAAACTCTCTTCTATTTGTGCTACTGGTGGTTATCTCCATATTTTTACATCAAATTTGATTTTACTAAACGGTGCACGAGATATAAATGGCAAAGCAACCAATAATAGCTGCCAACTCCAAGCCAAAATCTATTCGAGCAGATGAATCTGTTTTGCCTGAAGCCCTTTCCATGGCCAATGAATATCTCTTGCCAGATTCTGAAGATCTGCTCCAAGGTGAGTTTTTACGCGCAGGAGACGATCTGGTTATTGTTGGCTCCTCTGGAGAGCAGCATCTTGTCGAAGGATATTTTTCTCAAGATCCTCCACCAACCCTGAAAACTGCCAGCGGTACTATACTGCTTCCTGAAAATGTTGATTTTCTTCTAACCGCTAATCCTGAAACTATTCAAGTTGCTGCAACTCAGGGCGAAACAGCAACTTCAGCAACAACTGCAACAACAGCAGATTCTGCTACAAAAGCGGACACTAATGCTGCGAAAACTGCTGAACCTGATGCTACAGCCAATACCCAAACTGCTGCCGATAGCGCTGCCGCACCAACAACTATCGGCAAAGTTGCGCAAATTGTTGGCGAAGTGACTGCCACAAACAAAGCTGGTGTTGTGCGGGTTTTAAAAGATGGCGACGATATTTTGTCGGGGGAAACTTTAGCGACCGCAGAAGGCGGTATGATAAAGCTTGATTTTAACGATGGAGCCACATTCCAGATAGGGGAAAACTCCAGTTCTCTCATGGATACTCAGCTTACTGGCAGCTCTGCTGGTAGTTTTATGGTATCTCTGTTGAATGGCTCATTCAGTTATGCCAGTGGCAACAGCCCAGGAGGGAACTTTACAATCAACACCCCCTCCTCCGTAATCAACATAAAGAATGGCACATTTCAGGCTGAGGTGGGTAGTGATGGCGTAACAACGGTGGTCAATAGTTCCGGTAGTATGGAAATTTCCGATACTAACGGTAATGCCACTGTCACACTTGATGAATCAGGCACAGCAACTTCAATAAACTTTGGCGAAGTGCCAGCACCAGCATTTACCCCATCACCAGCCTTTATTGCCAACCTTAACCAGAAACTACCACAAAACATCACTGCTAACAGCACTACGGATGCAGATTCTATACAGCAACAAAATGATCAACCCCAGATTACCACCCCTACTCCTGACCAGACAACGGGTACGACTCTTTCACAACTAGAAACAGATTTTAATAACAATACACCACAAAAAAGTGTTGAAGAACCAAGCCCTCAACAAGAGCAGACTCAAGAACCCATAACACAAAATGTAGTATCAGAAACCGTTACCACCAGCAGTCTAGCAGCCAGCAACACCCAAGAAACTAGCAGCAATGTGTTATTGCTTGGCAAAGTCTCGGGAACGGCAACAGATTTTGCAGCAAGTGACGGCACAGCTACAACCAGGCTGACGACATTAATCAATCAAAACCCAAATATCACATTTGCAATATCTGATACAGCAAACATTGCCCAGTTCAAGACGATTGATGCTCTTACCACCAGTAATATTGAGTTGGCTGGAGGGTTATCAGATATAGCAGCAAAATTTTCAGCGACAGATGGTACAATAACAGCAGAACTAACAGCGGCCACCACTCAAAATGGCGCGGTAGCTATCACTATATTAGACACCCCAACTGTTGCACAGATCAATACGCTTATTACAGCCACATCTGGAGTCGTAACAGCTACAATAAGCGGTACAGCAGCCTCTTTGGCAACCCTCACCTCATCAACCAATGATTTAATAACAGTCACGGTATTAGATACTCCTACTGTTTCTCAACTAAACACTATTGCAGGAACTACCGGAGGGAGTGTTACAGCAACACTTAGTGGAACCTCTGCATATCTGGCAGATCTTACCACCGCCAGCACCGCTGCTATTACAATAACGGTTACGGACAAGGCAACAGTATCGCAGTTTATGATCCTTGATGCTGCTAGCAGCGTCGATATAGTGCTTACTGGGGGTTTGACGGATAAAGCAATTAATTTTGCTTCGGATAGTGGAACGGTTACTTCGGGATTGAGAGCAGCAGCTACTCAAGACCAAGATGTTGTCATAACCATCTCGGACACCGCAAAAATTGCGCAGTTCAATACTGCTGATGCCCTTACTACCAGTGATGTGGTACTCTCAAGCGGCTTGACGGATACCGCGGTTCATTTTGCTTCGACAAGTGGCACTGCTACTTCAGGATTGAGTGCAGCAACTTCCCAAAACAGTGGTGTAATAATTACTGTCTCGGATACTGCCAATATTGCGCAATTCAATGCCATAGATGCTCTGACATCCAGCAATGTGGTTCTTTGGGGAGGGTTGAGAGACACAGCAGTTAATTTTGCCTCAACTAGTGGCACTGTTACTTCAGGATTGAGTACCGCAACCACCCAAGACCCAGATGTAGTTATAACGGTTTCGGATACTGCCAATGTTGCTCAATTCAATGCTATTGATGCTCTTACCACCAGCAATGTAGCACTGAGTAGCGGTTTGACGGATAACGCAGTTAATTTTGCCTCAACCAGTGGCACTGCCACTTCAGGATTAAGTGCAGCAGCCGTTCAAGACTCATATGTAGCTATTACTATCTCAGACGTTGCCAACATTACCCAGTTCAATACAGTTGATGCCCTTACCAACAGCAATATTGTGCTGAGTGGCGGTTTGACGGATACCGCGGTTAATTTTGCTGCTACTAATGGCGTTGCTACTTCTGGATTGAGTGCTGCAGCCACTCAAGACCCCGATGTAGTTATTACTATCTCCGACACTGCCAATATTGCTCAGTTCAATACGGTTGATGCCTTTACTACCAGTAATGTGGTGCTTTCTGTGGGTTTGACAGACACTGCAGTTAATTTTGCTGCGACAACTGGCACTGCAACTTCGGGATTGAGTGCTGCAACTACTCAAAACAGTGATGTTGTCATAACTATCTTGGATGCTGCCAATATTGCGCAATTCAATGTTATAGATGCTCTTACCACTAGCAATGTGGTGCTTTTGGGGGGCTTGACAGACACAGCAGTTAATTTTGCTGCGACAACTGGCACTGTTACTTCGGGATTGAGTGCTGCAACCACTCAAGACCCAGATGTAGTTGTTACCATCTCTAACACTGCCAATATTTCTCAGTTTAATACAGTTGATGCCCTTACTAGCAGCAATGTGGTGCTTTCTGGGGGCCTGACAGACACAGCAGTTAATTTTGCTGCGACAACTGGAACTGCATCTTCGGGATTGAGTGCTGCAACCACTCAAGACCCAGATGTAGTTATCACTATATCTGATGCTGCCAATGTTACGCAATTCAATACAACTGATGCCCTCACCTCTAGCAATGTGGTGCTTTCTGGGGGGTTGACGGATACAGCGGTTAAATTTGCTTCGACAACGGGCACTGCTACTTCAGGATTGAGTGCTGCAACTACTCAAGACCCAGATGTAGTTGTTACCGTCTCTAACGTTGCTAATATTACGCAATTCAATGTTATAGATGCTCTTACCACCAGCAATGTGGTGCTTTTGGGGGGAGTGGAAGACACAGCAGTTAATTTTGCTTCGACAACTGGCACGGCTACTTCAGGATTGAGTGCTGCAACAACTCAAGACCCAGATGTAGTTATCACTATCACAGGTGCTGCCAATGTTGCTCAATTTAATACCGTTGATGCCCTTACTAGCAGCAATATTGTTTTATTTGGAGGGTTGATGGATCTCGCTGTTAT
>JADFYX010000166.1 GCA_015232795.1 Magnetococcales bacterium | reverse complement strand
TTTTATCTGTATTGGCGGTGGTTCATCTACCTACTCCACCCAATTAAAAGAGACCGCCAGCACTCTGGGTTTGGATAATGTTTTAATATGGGCAAGAGAACAAAAGGATATGCCCAAAGTACAAAATGGCCTGGATATCGCAGTCTCGTCATCTTTTTCCGAGGGTTTTTCCAATACAATAGGTGAAGCCATGGCTTGTGGAGTACCCTGTGTAGTTACCGATGTAGGGGATTCGGCACGTATTGTTGGAGATCATGGGGTAGTCGTTCCATCTGGAGATTATCAAGCCCTTGGAGATGGTCTAAAAAGACTTGTTGATATGGATACCACAGACATGAAACAACTTAAAAAAGCAGTCCGAGCCAGAATAGATGAACTATACTCTATAGATAAACTTGTTTCAGATACCGAGAGTTTGCTGTATAGTCTCTTATCAGATTAGAGTTAATACTTTATCCTGAATAAAGGTACTGATTATTGAAAGTTACCCACATTATAACAGGATTATCAACTGGTGGAGCAGAGATGATGCTCTACAAACTTCTATCCACCATAGATCGTAACACCATAGATTGTGAGGTAATATCACTTACTGACATCGGCCCTGTGGGTGTAAAGATACAAAAATTGGGTATTCCTGTACGATCGTTAAAAATGAAACGTGGCAGACCCAGTCCCAAAGCTTTTTATTGCTTGGTACGTATGCTGAAACTTTTACCGCCAACAGTTGTACAAACATGGATGTATCATTCTGACCTCATTGGAGGGCTAGCAGCCAAATTGGCTGGTAATATACCTGTTGTTTGGGGTATCCGCCACAGCGACCTCTCCCCTCAAGGCAACAAACGCTCTACTATTTGGACCGCCAAGCTATGTGCTGCTCTATCCAATATCATACCAAAACATATCATCTGCAACTCCAAAGCAGCGGTTAAGGTGCATGTTGATTTGGGTTACAGCAAAGACAAGATGATAGTGATACCAAACGGGTTTGATCTGCAAAATTTTAAACCCGACAACACAGCTCCAAAGGCTATTCGCCAGGAGTTAAATATAGCCCACGATGCAATTTTAATTGGCATGGTTGCGCGTTTTGATCCTCTTAAAGATCATAAAAATTTTATCGCTGCTGCTTCCATACTCCATGGAAATATGCCAATGGTCCATTTTTTACTCTGTGGCGATGGCATTACCGATAAAAACAGCCAGCTTACCCAATGGATAAACCAAGCTAATTTACATACCCATTGTCATCTATTGGGCCGTCGTGATGATATTCCCACTGTTGCAGCAAGCTTGGATATTGCCACTTCTGCCTCTTTCGGCGAGGGGTTTTCCAATACCATAGGTGAAGCTATGGCCTGTTCAGTTCCTGTTGTGGCTACCGATGTAGGTGATTCTGCCTATATTGTTGGCGATACCGGGACCATTGTCCCAGCAAAAAATCCCCAAGCTTTGGCAGGTGCATGGCAGGATTTAATCAGTGCTGGCAAAACCAAAAGAGATAGCTTGGGAGAGGCAGCGCGCAGACGTATTATGACAAAATTTGATCTTAAAACTATTGGCAAACAGTACGAAACCTTATACCAGAGTGTGGCAATATAATGTGCGGCATAACCGGTTTTTTTGACCCATCGAGCCAACGAAGCGCGGAGCAACTGCAAGCAACAGCACACGGTATGGCAAATTTTATCGCCAATCGTGGCCCCGATGACGGTGGAGAGTGGGTTGACGAAAAATTTGGCATCGCTGTGGCCCACAGAAGACTCTCAATCATTGATCTATCCCCAGAGGGTCATCAGCCTATGCTTTCAGAAACTGGACGCTATGTGGTGGTTTATAATGGTGAGATATATAACTTCCCAGATTTACGGCGCGAACTTATAGAACGGGGCTGTAGTTTTCGTGGTCACTCTGATACTGAAATAATGTTGGCTGCAATTGAAACCTGGGGTCTTACAGTATCTATTAAAAAATTTATCGGCATGTTTGCCTTTGCCTTATGGGATAGACGCGAGGCTGTTTTACATCTGGTTCGGGATCGTCTTGGCATAAAACCCCTATATTACGGTTGGGTTGATGGATGCTTTATATTTGGATCTGAACTTAAAACCATTAAAGGTTTTAGCAAACAAAAGCTCCCCATAAATCGTGATGCCCTTGCACTTTATATGCGCCACAACTATGTACCTGCCCCCCACTCTATCTTTAAAAATATTTACAAACTTCTACCGGGCAATATTTTAACAATCAACCCAAAACACCCAGGTAATGAACCCAAAATTTCCAGCTACTGGTCTGCAAAAGATGTAGCACAAGGAGGGTTGGCAAACCAATTTATCGGCTCTGATACCGAGGCCATAGAGCAACTGGAGCAACTATTGGGTGATACAGTTGCAATGCGGATGGTGGCTGATGTTAATTTGGGAGCTTTTCTCTCTGGAGGTTATGACTCATCTCTTGTTGTGGCTCTTATGCAGGCCAAAAGTGAACGCAAGGTCAAAACCTTCTCCATAGGATTTAATGAAGAGGCCTACAACGAAGCCAATTATGCCAAAGCTGTTGCCCAACATCTTGGGACCGAACATACCGAGCTATATATCACCCCTGATGAAGCCATGGGGGTTATTCCCCACCTGCCGACTCTTTACGACGAACCTTTTTCTGACTCTTCACAAATCCCCACCTTTTTGGTATCACGGTTGGCAAGAAAACATGTAACGGTTAGCCTTTCTGGTGATGGTGGTGACGAACTATTTGCAGGTTATAGTCGTTATGATTTAGGCGAAAAAATCTGGGGCAAAGTTGGCTGGTTACACCCTAGTATACGTTCTTCAATAGCAAGCATGATGAGCTATCCATCTACCCAAACCTTTGATCAAATTTTTAGTTTATTATCCCCTATTCTACCTAAACAAATCGTGCAAAAACTATCGGGAGACCGTGTTCATAAGCTTGCAGAGATTCTTCAGATTGACAATAAAGAAAATTTCTATCGCCGTCTGGTATCCCATTGGAAAGATCCAGCAAAAATTGTTCTGAATTCCCACGAACCCCTAACCGCATTTAACGACCCCACACGCCAAGCTGGATTGACAAATTTTACCCAGCACATGATGTATACCGATCTTATAAGTTATCTACCAGACGATATTCTTACCAAAGTAGATAGAGCCAGCATGGGAGTTGGCTTGGAGGCCCGTGTACCACTGCTTGACCATAGGGTGGTGGAGTTTGCCTGGAGGCTACCCCAACATATGAAGTGCCGGGATGGAGCAAGCAAATGGATTTTAAGGCAAATATTGTATAAATATGTACCGCAAAAATTAATGGAGCGTCCTAAAATGGGTTTTGGGGTACCAATTGACCAGTGGTTACGTGGACCATTGCGAGATTGGGGCGAAAATTTATTGGATGAAAAACGCCTTACAGAAGACGGTTATTTTGATCCCCAACCTATCCGGGAAAAATGGCTTGAACATCAGGCAGGAACACGTCGCTGGCACTATTATCTGTGGGACGTATTGATGTTTCAAGCTTGGCAGGACTCATTATAATGGGTGAGGAGAAAGGCAGACAAAAAAAGTTGCTCTTTTTAGTGACTGAAGATTGGTATTTTTGCTCCCATAGATTACCCATAGCCAGACAAGCTTTAAAGTCTGGTTTTGAGGTTGTGGTTGCAACCCATGTACAAAAACATGCAAAGCAAATAACCGATGAAGGGTTTAGATTGATCCCCATTTCAATGCGTCGCAGTGGGGTTACCCTAGTTGGAGAACTATCTGCACTTATTGATTTGATTAGCCTCTATCGCAAGGAAAAACCTGACATCATCCACCATGTAGCCATGAAACCGGCTATTTTTGGCTCTATTGCTGCCCTATTTAGCTCTGCTAAACTTATAGTAAATGCCGTAAATGGTTTGGGAACTCTCTTTTCATCAACAAGTAAAAAAACCATCCTGCTACGCTTTATAATTAAAAATTCTCTACGGTTTTTATTTAACCGCCCTAAAAGCCATTTGATTGTACAAAATCCTGATGATTATAAAAGCCTTGCTAGCCTTGCTTCCCTAAATCCTGATCAAATATCCCTCATTCCCGGATCTGGGGTTGATATTGCACATTTTTCAGTTTTAGCAGCACCAAAAAATGGGTATGTAATTGCTTTGGTATCTAGAATGCTGCAAGAAAAAGGGGTTGCGGATCTGGTAGAAGCAACCCGCATATTAAGAGCAGATGGAATAGATGTAAGCCTGATATTGGCTGGAAGAACTGATGAGGACAGTGCCACATCAATTCCCCAAGCACAACTTCATGAGTGGAGTAAATGTGGTTATATCAAATGGGTAGGAACATCAAACGATGTGCGAGAAATATGGGCCAAAGCATCTATTGCCGTTCTGCCATCTTATTATCGGGAAGGAGTACCAAAAGCACTCCTAGAAGCAGCAGCATGTGGTCGCCCTATTATAACCACGGACATGCCGGGGTGCCGTGATGTGGTTATACACGATCAAAACGGACTTTTAGTTCCCATAAAAAACCCTGTTGCTTTAGCCCAGGCCATTGGTAAACTTTTACAAGAGCCACAAAAAAGAAAAACCATGGGTATGGCTGGACGCAAACGGGTAGAAAGGGTTTTTTCAGAGGAGATAATAGTGCAACAAACAATAGACCTATACAACAAAGCAAGCCAAAAACCGTGAACTCCAAAAAGACAATTTTGGTTACAGGAGCAAACGGTTTTATAGGCAGGGCATTGTCTCGGCAACTACAAGCAGATGGCAATATTGTTCGGGCTTTTTTGCGCCGTGAATCTTCAGGACCATGGGATCAATTTATATTGGGGGATTTACGAGCACCATCTCTTCCCCAAGGTTGCATGGATGGGGTTAATGGTGTGTTTCACCTAGCAGGAAAGGCCCACGCTTTATCTGAAACTGTTGGGGAAGAGTCTCAATATGAAGAGGTAAATGTTGGCGGAACTAATGCTCTGTTAAATGCAGCAACAGCAGCCAAGGTTGGTTTTTTTGTTTTTTTTAGTAGTGTAAAAAGCATGGGTGATGGTGGTGAAGAGCTGCTATCTGAAAGCTGCCAGCTACCCCCCCAAACACCTTATGGCAAATCCAAACTAGCAGCAGAAAAACTGGTTTTAAATGCCGAACAAATCCCCCACTGTGCGATACTCCGTCCAACAATGGTTTATGGTCCTAATAATCCTGGCAATCTCGGTAAAATGATTTTGGCAATCAACCGTGGTTTTTTTCCCCCTTTTCCCAAGATAAAAAACCGTCGTTCTATGCTCCATGTTGATGATCTTGTACAAGCAGCCATACTTGCAGCCAACAACCAAAACGCCCATAAGCAGTCATATATAGTCAGTGATGGTGAAGCCTACTCCACCTACCAGCTTTATATCTGGATATGTGCAGCACTGCAAAAACAGCCTCCAGCTTGGAGTATTCCTCTACCGATTTTACAAGGGTTAGCCATTATCGGTGATGGTATTGGCGTGGTTACCCAAAAACGTTTTATGTTTAACTCAGATGCCTTGGCAAAACTAACCCAGTCAGCCATTTATAGTACCGATAAAATTAAAAAAGAGCTTGGTTTTACCCCTAAATGGATTCTTAAGAAGGCATTGCCTTTAATAGTCAAATCTTGTATAAAATAAATGATGGAGTATTCACTTATTTTACTTGGCACTCTTTTTATTTCCTATCT
>JADFYX010000165.1 GCA_015232795.1 Magnetococcales bacterium | reverse complement strand
GTTAAACAACCTGGACGGTTTAAGTGGGGCAACGATTACAAGCCGGGCAGCAATTGAGACCATAAATCAGACCGCAACTGACGGTTTAAAACGATTTTTTAATCGTAGTTGGCCCCAACAAAAAATTGAAAAGAAGGGGATTTTAAAATATGTAAATGCAAAATTGGTCTTGGTCACTTTTCTTCTCTTTGTTTTTGTACATGTCCATATGAAGGCAGGCAAATGGGAGAGGATGGCTTATCAATTGGCTTCTCTTTTGGGTCTGGGCTTTATCTATAACATTCTAATAACTGAGGTAGATATAGCTAATTTTGGGTTGGGCCATTTTTCTTCATGGCAGGGGAACCCTGGATGGTGGATGTTGGCTGGGGTAGCACTTTTTGCCACCTTTGGATTTGGTCAGGCATATTGTGGATTAATCTGTCCATATGGTGCGTTGCAGGAGTTTATATCCCGCCTGGGTAAAAAATTGGGGATCTCAATGACCCCAAATTCAGAGTGGGAGACAGTTGGGCGATATTGGAAATTTTTTCTGTTAGCGATGGTTCTTTCTGTCGTTTGGTTATCTTCCGAGGTGCTCTGGATATCCTTCAACCCCATGCAGAAATTTTTCAGTTTTAGTATGGAGCCAATAATGTGGGCAATTGCCGGGTTATCTTTGGCTGGATCATTATTTTTCTTCCGTTTTTGGTGTCGTTATTGGTGTCCATTAGGAGCATTTTTCGCTCTCGGTAACAAGCTGGCATTTTTTGATAGGTTTGTCCGTAAACGCAGTTTTAATCGTTGTGATTTGGGGGTTAGTCACACCTATGATGTTGACTGTATCCGTTGTAATCGTTGTATTACTGAACTGCCAAACAGACAAAAAGAGGAGGCAAAGCCCCTTGCAAGCAACATGTTTTTGGTTTTTATGCTGGTTATGGGAATGTTGATTGCAGCAGATATTTGGGCAAAACTTGATGATGGGACAGATCAAATAGGTGGTTGGCGCAAAATTGATACCCAAAAAGTTAGGTCTCAAGTTGGTGAGGGGCGTCTGCACAACAGAGAGGCGCAATGGTGGCGACCTGCAAAACAGAGTGAAATAATTGATGAAAAATCTACTTCCCAGTAGTAATATGAGAGCGAAGCTACACTCCCATTTATGGAGGCATTATTCATGACCACCGTTGTTTGTGAGCTCTGTCCTCGCTATTGTGCCATACCAGACGGTGGGGCGGGAGACTGCCGGGTTAGGATCAACCTCGACGGAAAGCTGATTGCCACCACATTTGCACGGCCTTCATCGGTGCATATCGACCCCATGGAGAAAAAACCTCTTTTTCATTTTCTACCGGGAACCTCTATCTTTTCCATAGCCACGGCTGGCTGCAACCTGCACTGTAAAAACTGCCAGAACTGGCAACTCTCCCAACACAGTGGCGAGGAGATGGATACCATATTTAAAGCCCCACCAGAGCTGATTGTTAAAACCGCTATTACACAAAGCTGCAGCAGTATTGCCTACACCTATTCCGAACCGCTTATTTTTTATGAATATGTAAATGAGACAGCAATTATTGCTCATCACAGAGGTCTTAAAAATGTTTTGGTAACTGCTGGTTATGTTAATGAAACACCGTTAAGGCAACTGTGTAAAAACCTGGATGCTGCCAATGTGGACTTAAAAGCCTTTGATGATAATTTTTATCGTCAGGTTTGCGGAGCCACACTTAAGCCGGTTTTGGATGCTCTGGTGGTTTTAAGGCAGGAGGAGGTTTGGCTGGAGATTACAAATTTGATTATTCCCGGCCTTAACGATGATCTCTCCATGGTAAGGCGTATGGCCACTTGGATAAGAGATGAGCTAGGCAAGGATACGCCGTTACATTTAAGCCGTTTTTCCCCCCAATACCAAATGCGTAATATTCCACCAACACCTAGCGAGGCTCTGAGGCGGAGTAGAGAAGAGGCTATGAATGTTGGCCTTGAACATGTTTATGTTGGAAATCTACCAGGGGATGATTCAGAATCCACCTACTGTCCAATAGATGGCACATTGTTGATTAAGCGTTATGGTTTTACTATTCAAAATTATAACCTACTAAAGGGAGGTCGATGCCCGACCTGCAAACATAAAATTTCAGGAGTTTGGCTATGAAAACAGACCAAGGCTCGCAAAATACCGAAGTAACCGACAGACCAGATCGCAGAAATTTTTTAAGTGGTGCAGGATCTTTAGCAATTACCGCTTTGGGGGTTACAGCTTTAGGTAATGAGAATATTAACAAGATAAACAAAGGACCAAAAGAGCTGCCACTACATGAGGCCGATTTTTATGCTCCCCATTCTGAGGCAGGATAACAAGATGAAAAAAAAGTTATTTTGGTCAATCTTTCTGTTTATCATGCTGTTAGCCAATAACAACCTTCTGTTTTGTGCTGATATAATGGGATATAGAGATGCCTATAAAAAAATAAAATACTCTACGGTTGCTGGTAGTTGGTATCCAGGAAAACCGGAAGTATTGGCTAAATATCTTGATGATCTTCTGTCTAAAGCATCTTTAGCTGATACTCCAGCAATTGAAGATCCCATTCGCGCCTTAATTTTACCCCACGCTGGATACAATTTCAGTGGAGCTACCGCGGCTGTAGGCATAAAGCAGGTTATGGGAAGAGAGTATAAGCGGGTGGTGGTTTTGGGGCCAGCTCACAAAAAAGCTTTTGCTGGGCTTTCCCTGCCGGATGTTACCCATTACGAGACCCCCCTGGGCCTGATACCTTTGGACCTCCAAGCAATGGGAAAATTAAACAGTTTAAAAACGGTAAATTATATTCCCGGTGCCCACAGTCGAGAACATAGCATTGAAATGGAGCTACCGCTTTTGCAAAAGGCATTAAAACCTGGCTGGAAGTTAGTGCCTATTTTAGTGGGTCACCTAAACAAAAAAGGCTTTGCCAAGGTTGCCAAAGATATCAGCTTTCTTTTGGATGATAAGACCTTGCTTGTGGTTTCGGGAGATTTTACCCACTACGGTCCTAATTATGATTATACTCCCTTTGTAAAAGATGAACAGATAGCCAAAAACCTTCATGCTTTGGATATAGGGGCTTTTAATAAAATTGTAGAACGGGATATTGATGGGTTTATAAACTATCACAACCAGACAGGAATAAGCTCTTGTGGTTTTGGCCCATTGGCTCTACTTATAAACCTGATGGGGTCCCAAAGTAATGTTCATCTTTTAAAATACCAAACCAGTGGAGAGTTAACCTCGGATTATAGCAACTCTGTTAGCTATCTATCGGCAGCTATCACAGCAAAACAGCCTCTGTATACAGCAAATAAAGAGGATGCTACAGCAATTTCTAAAGAAGATATGGTCTTGTTGCATAATATTGCAAAACGGGTATTGGATTTGGCAATAAATAAGGGGCCAAATCCAATATCTCCAGAAGAAATAGCTGCTGAATTTAAAATACCTGATAATTTAAAAAAACCTTACGGGGCATTTGTCACCCTTAAAAAAGAGGGAGAGTTAAGAGGTTGTATAGGATTTATCAAACCTATTAAACCACTGTTTGAGGCAGTAATAGACAATGCTATAAATGCTGCCTTTCGCGACCATCGTTTTAACACACTAAAAAAGGCTGAGTTGTCTGAGTTGGAAATTGAAATCAGCGTTTTAAGTCCGACACATTACATAAACTCTTATGAAGAGTTTGAAGTGGGTCATCACGGTATAATCATGTCCAAAATGGGAAGGGAAGCGGTTTTTCTGCCCGAAGTAGCAACAGAACAGGGATGGAACCGCGATCAAACCCTGACAAACCTATCCCAAAAAGCAGGACTGTCTGGTAGTGCTTGGAAGACAGATACAATTTTTAAAGTTTTCACAGCACAAAAACATTCCGCCCCTTATGCTCATAATAAAACAGCAAAAAAATAGGTTGATCTACGTAACCTAGGCAACGTACTGCTTGTTATTGCATAATTTTGCCCGAAATGCTTTGCTAGATGTTTTGTGATATTAACTTGGTATACCAATAAGTTATACCATACAATAAGTGCAAACTTCTGTTTAGGGGTTTATAAAAATAAAGTGCAAAAATCGGGTTGAAAACAGGTATAAATAATTGACAATTAGCCTTAAAAAGAGGCTTAATGTCTTATGTGTAAGACATTAAGTGATCGAATTCTACATGCAAGACAACATTCTGGGCTAACTCAAAAAGAGTTGGCTCGTAGGGTTGGGATAAGCCTGACAACCGTTTATAATCTAGAAAGTGGCAAAGCCAAATATTCTCGTTGTATGGTAACCATTGCTACGGTTTGTGGTGTTGAACCAGCTTGGTTGGAAACCGGGCGAGGAGAAATGCTGCTGTCAGCTCATGATAAAATTTTGCCTGTCTCGGGATGTCGTGACATATCACCAGTAACTGCCAAAATTCCCATGCTTTCTTGGAATACAATCAACACTTTGCATAGCTGGAACGACCATGAGCAAATTAAATTTTTATGCAGTGAGTTGCTTCCAATATTACCAAAAACCAAGGGGCAACATTATGGCTTGCAAGTTCCTGATGACTCTATGGAGCCAGAATTTTCTGAAGGTGAAGTCATTGTTGTTGATACCCAGCTAGCTATAACCAATAATCAATATCTCCTAGCCCGACTTGAGGGAGAATCCCACATCACATTTAAGCAGCTTGTTGTCATAGAAGATCGACAATATCTAAGACCCCTAAATCCCCGATATCCAATTGTCAGTGTTGTTGGCAAGCTGCAAGTATTTGGCGTTGTGGTGTGCAAATATAAAGAGTATCTGTATTTTGGGCAGTAAACCTAGAATCAGCAGATAGATTGAAAAAATTAGAGTTAGTCTTTTAACGCCTTGTAAAGGGCGCAGATATCTTCATCTCCCAACCCTTTAGCCTCTGCTCTGTTTAAAATATCACCTAATTGCGACCCAATAGGCAGTTCAGCATCACAAAGCGCAGCCTCTTTAAGTACCAACCGCATATCTTTGCTCAGATGACGTAAGGGAAAATGGGGGGAAAAATCTCCTGAAGCTATAGCTTCGCCTTTTAATTTTACCATAGGTGCTGCCATGGCTCCGTTTGTGGCAACTTCTATAAGATCTTGGGTTTGCAAACCCATTTTTTGGGCAAATAGAACTGTCTCAGCCAACCCTTGCATAAAATTTGTCAGCAGTAGATTGATGGCCAGTTTCATCTTGGAGCCAGCACCAACAGGGCCACAGTGAACAAGCTTGTTACCCATAGCTTCTAAAGGCCTACGGCATCTCTCCATAACCTCTTTTTCACCACCAACCAGAAAAACCAGACCACCATTGATAGCTGGCACTTTGGAGCCAGATACTGGAGCATCTAAAAATTGACCACCGACTTGATTGACCTTTTTTTCTGCTAGAATAGCTGCCTCTGGGGAGACAGTGCTAACATTTATAACGGTTTTTCCCCTAAGTGGGGTTAAACAGATTTGTTCTATAATTTCTAAAAGATCTTCTGGTCCTGAGACCATGATAACAATTGCATCCACTTGGGCAGCCAAACTGGTGGCATCTTTATAAAGATTAGCACCTTCATCGCAAAGTAATTTGGCCTTATTAGCAGTGCGGTTCCATACCGATAGATTAAAACCTGCTTTTGCAATATTACGCGCCATGGGTTCCCCCATAATTCCCAGGCCAATCATACCAATATTTTTCATCTTAATTATTCTCCTTTAAGTTATACACTTATCT
>JADFYX010000164.1 GCA_015232795.1 Magnetococcales bacterium | reverse complement strand
GCTAGCCTGTTTTATCTCTCTTTCTACCTGTTTACGCTTAAAGAGATCTTGAAAAGTGGTAACACTACAGGTGATTTTACCATCTTGTACTATGGGAGTGGCGGTAAATGTGACCGGGATAACATGACCATCGTGATGGATGAAAGCCTCTTCTTTGACGTGATAGGTTTGACCACTGATAAGACTTTTTTGTACAGGACACTCAGATGCGGGAATTTTTATGCCTTGAGGAGTTTGATAGTGTATCTGTTCATGCATGTTTTTGCCAGACAACTCTGCCATAGTCCAGCCAAGAAGACGCTCTCCTTCAGAATTGATAAAAATCAAGTTACCGTCACAATCTAGAACAAAAAACCCCTCTTGTAGATTTTGGGTAATTTGCTCTAAAAAAGACAGATCAATCCCATTAACAGAATTGCTTCCGGTCTTATTATGGTTTGTTTTTTGATCCATAATTGTCAGACGGTATCGCTCTTAAAACAGTTTTTAACCCTACCCAAAATTAATTGTCGCATGGTTGG
Source organism: Magnetococcales bacterium (assembly GCA_015232795.1). GTDB lineage: Bacteria > Pseudomonadota > Magnetococcia > Magnetococcales > JADFYX01. The sequence goes on along the minus strand of JADFYX010000164.1, from coordinate 5,241 downwards.
TTGATTTTAGCAATACATGATATCTGTTTGCTTTAATATAAGTTTACAATGTTACTTAACGATTGTTTAGATCTGCTATGTTCTTGATTTTTGCCCAGAGATTTTGAAAATCGGTAGGTGGATCAGCCTGAAAAGATAGCATTTTACCGCTCTTTGGGTGTTGAAAGCCCAGTGTGGCAGCGTGAAGGGCTTGGCGTTTAAAATTATTAAGGGTATCTCTTATCTCTTGGGGCCACTGTTTTGGGGGTTGAAATTTTCGTCCATACTCTTGGTCACCAAAAATTGGAGAACCAATATGGGTCATGTGCACTCTGATTTGATGGGTGCGACCTGTCTCTAAGTGGCAAGATATAAGGGCAAAAGGGGGGGAAGTGGTTATAACTTTATAATTGGTTACAGCTCTGCGGCCTCTGCTGTTAACAGCCATTTTTATTCGCTGTTTAGGGTGTCTGCCAATGGGTGCATCAATAACCCCTTGAGCTTTTTTGGGTATGTTTTTGGTGATAGCTAAATATTGTCGTGAAGCTGTCCGTTCTTCAAACTGTTTTGCTAGCCCCTGATGGGCTGCATCATTTTTAGCAACAACTAAAATTCCGCTGGTATCTTTATCTAAACGATGGACAATACCGGGGCGAATTTTACCTCCTATACCTGAAAGATCATCGCCACAATGATAAAGTAGGGCATTTACCAATGTTCCGCTATTGACCCCCGCCCCAGGATGAACCACCATACCGTATGATTTATTGATCACAATAAGGTCGGAATCTTCAAATAGGATTGTCAAAGGGAGTTTTTCTGGGACCACATATGTTGGCTGGGGTTGGGGAATGTGGAGTGAATATTCCACCAAGCTGCTGGCTTTTTGGGCAATGGATGCAATGGTATCTCCATCCTTAAAAACCAAGCCAGACTTGATTAGACGTTGAATTGTAGCCCGGCTCAATGGTGGGGCTGCTAGAGAGAGTGCTTTATCTAACCGGAGACCGTCATGTTCTTGGGTCAGGCGGATGATTTTAATTTCTTGGGTTTCGTTAATGGCAGTACTCATGGGTATAGGTATAAATTGATATAAGGGCTTAACATAATGGGAATGCGGTTTGTAAAAATATTTGTAATTTTGAGTGGAATTCTTTTGGTAGTTGGTTCTGTAACCTTGTTAAGCCAGATTTCGGGTTATCTTCCCTCTCTTTCATCATCAATACCTGAAGATGAAAATATTGATACTCATGTTGCCATGCCTGTTGGTGGAACAATAGTCACTACCACACCAATTGGAGCATCTGGAGTGGTAGTGACAGTTAAACTTGCATCGGGTGGTGGGCAACTTCTAATGGTTAATAAAAAGGGCCAGCTTTGGCGTAGAGTCCATTTAGAAGCCAAAGAGCAATAACTCCAACCCAACAAACTACATTCCTACAAATTCAATGTAGGTGGAGATGGTGGAGTGAAAGATTATCTATGCTCAACCAAATTACAATCACTTTCGTTAATATCTATAAACCTATAAAAAATATCAGGGTTTGTTGACACCCCTCCAAAATTTACTCTTTATTTCCATGGCCCAGAAAATTGACGCTTGGGTCGCTGCTCAACTTCCAATCCATGTTTAGTGGGTCGTAACTCACACCTGCCAAATCACGCATTTTTATACCCGCTTCCCTCAGGTCACGGTTTAGATCTGAAGGGCGAATAAATTTATCATATTCGTGGGTGCCACGGGGCAGCCAACGTAAAATATACTCAGCACCTACAATAGCATAGAGCCAAGATTTCCAAGTTTTGTTGAGGGTAGCAAAAAAGAGTTTTCCTCCCGGTTTTACTAGTAGAGAACACTCTTTTAGAAAGCCTGGAACATCCGGTACATGCTCTAAAACTTCCATGATCATAACAGCATCGAACGCCTCAGGTTGCTCTTTGGAGAGTTGGCCTGCTGATTGCATTCGATAGTCTACATCTGATCCGCTGTTTATTTGATGGGCCTTGGCAGTACCGATAATAGTATCGGAACGGTCAATGGCCGTAACGTTGGCTCCCTGTTCATACAGGGCTTCGGATAAAATACCGCCACCACAGCCTATATCCAGCAGCTTCAGACCGGACAGATCGGCATTTGGCGAGCCAGCAAGGTGAGTTTGAATGTACTCCATTCGCACAGGATTTATTTCGTGTAGGGGTTTGAACTTACCTTCAGGTTCCCACCATTCGTGGGCCATCTGTTCAAACTTAGCTATTTCCGCTTGGTCCACCGTGGACATTGCTATCTCCAATTTATAGTTATGTTTTAAGGTTTATATAAAAGAACAGGATATCATGATTAATCTTAATCCGGTACTAAACAAAGAAGATGTTGTTAATATGACTCCAATTCAACGGCGTAAGGTGTTGAAAGGGATCATTCTTTCAATGGGTGGATTAATCCTGCCCCCATCTTTTGCTCATGCTGCCCGTCTTAACAGAATAACTGACATCCGTATGTGGACAGCTCCAGACCACACACGAGTTGTATTCGACCTAGAACGTAACACGAAACACCAACTGTTACAGCTCCGCAATCCTAGTCGTCTTGTACTTGACTTGATGGATTCTGCTGCTGGTATTGATCCTGCCACCATGGGTTTTTCCGACGCTATTGTCAATCGTGTTCGCAGTGGTATACCTCGTCCTGGAGTGGTTAGGACTGTATTTGAACTAAAAACTGGTATTCGTCCCCGTTCATTTTTTCTTAAAGCATCTGGAGATAAGCCTTCCCGTTTGGTTCTTGACCTTGTACGCACCGAAGGTAAATCAAAAACCCCAGGAAATAAACCGGTAATTCACGAAAGCAACAGTAATCGTCGTGATGCAGTTATTGTTATTGATCCTGGTCATGGTGGTATTGATCCTGGTGCTGTGGGAGCAAATGGCACAAAAGAGAAAGATGTTGCGCTGCAAGTTGCGAAACGTTTAGCAGGCAAAATCAATAGTATGGATGGTTTTAAGGCTGAGTTGACTCGTGATGGTGACTATTTTGTTTCCCTGCGTAAACGGGTTTCTGTTGCTAGGAAACATCAGGCAGATCTTTTTGTCAGTCTCCACGCCAACGCTTTTAGATTGCAGTCGGCCCGTGGCACATCAGTATATATGTTATCTGAGGGTGGCAAACCATCTCCAGATAAAGCTATCAGGCGTTTAGAGCAGAGGGAAAATAGTTCTGATTTGATCGGTGGAGTTAAACTAAGCCATGTATCAGATCCTACAGTACGCGGTATTTTGATGGATCTAACCCAGCGGGATTCTCTAAACCGGGCTTTAGTTTACGGTAAAAATCTTCTTGGTGAATTGAAATCCGTTCCTCGGGTGAATATCCATTTTAAAAAGGTTAAACAGGCTGGTTTTGCTGTATTAAAAGCCCCTGATATGCCTTCAATATTGGTAGAAATGGCATTTTTGACCAACAAAAAAGAGGAGAGGCTTCTTAGAAACGATTCTCACCAAAATGCTTTAGCCAGTGCTTTGGCATCGGGAACCAAAAAGTTTATCAACTCCTCTGGTTTGGCTTGATTTTTCGAAAGGTTAAGCAGCAATAAAACTGCTTAACTTTCTGGTGGTACCAAGGTCTCATCTTGGAACCATTGTAAAATATTTCGATAATCTACGACCTTACCAATAATCATTATTGCTGGTGGCTTCATACCTACAGCTTTTATATCTTTTGTGACACGTCCCAAGGTGGTTACCATGGTCTGCTGTCTTGGAGTTGTTGCCCAGCGGATTAAAGCAACAGGGGTATCGGGTGAGCGTCCCGCAGCCACCATTCTTTTTCTCACCGATTCTACATTTCGCATTGCCATATAGAGAACAATTACCGGGAATGTTCTGGCTACACCTTCCCAATCAATACGTGATGGGTGGACATCTTCAGAGTTGTGGTCTTGAGTGTTGTCAGGTGATTCATGGCCAGTTATAAAAGCAAAATTGGCATTTACAGCTCTATGAGTAACAGGAATACCAGCATAGGCTGGCCCAGCAATTCCAGATGTAAGTCCGGGAATTATCCGAAAGGGGATGTTCTCATTAGCTAGACAGCATGCCTCTTCGCCACCCCGACCAAAGACAAATGGATCACCACCTTTTAAACGGACAACACGGCGGTTTTCTTTGCCAAATTTGACCAATAGGTTGCTGATATCTTCCTGCTTTGTAGAGTGACCACCACCACGTTTGCCAGCAAGAATTTTTTCTGTATGCTCTGGTATAAGTTCTACAATTTCTTGTGAAACCAAGGCATCATAAACAATCACTTCAGCAGCATTTATAGCCTTTAAAGCACCAATAGTAAGAAGTTCAGGGTCGCCGGGGCCTGCACCTACTAGAATGACCATGCCTTGCGGAAAATTATAATTATCCAATGGTTTTTTTATCCAATTATTGATTGTCGATAAAGGCTTTTACAATACTGCTCCAGCCTTTGCCAATATTGTGAGGGTTATAACCACCGCCACCAAGTGCCAAAACTCGTCCATGTCCAAGATCATTGGCAATATGGACCATTCTAGAAGCTACAGTGTAGTGGGCAGTGGGGGATAAGCGCATATCTGTTATGGGATCTCCTGCAATAGAGTCTGCACCACACTGCATAATAATAAAATCTGGTTTTGCTTGGGTAACAAATGTAGTGATGGTCGATAAGAGCTGAAAAAAGTTGGAGTCACCAATACCGGGAGGTAGAGGAAGGTTAAGTTTAGTGCCTTTAGCTGCACCCAAGCCTGTTTCATGAGCATGACCAGTGCCGGGATAAATAGTATGACCGTCTTGGTGAGTATCAACAAAAATCAGGTCCGGGTCAGATTCAAAGGCATAAAAAACCCCATCCCCATGGTGGGCATCAATATCTATGTAGGCAATCCGTTGTAAATTATATTCTTCTCTTAAAGTGTTGATGACAACTCCTGCATCGTTGAATACACAAAAACCACCAGCAGATTCAGGACGAGCATGATGCAGGCCGGCAATAGGTATAAACACCCTGTTACACTCATTTGCCATTATTCGGTGAGCGGCATCCAAGGCAGAGCCAACCACATAAGCGGCAGATTCATAAATTCCCTGGACCGCCGGAGTATCACCACCATCAAGATAACCTTCCCCAGTAACAGACCTTGCTTGGACCAAAGCGACATATTCTGGGGTGTGAAATCTTTCTATCTCTTCTTGAGTGGCTATTACTGGTTTAAGAATATTAACTTGAGAGTCCAACCC
>JADFYX010000163.1 GCA_015232795.1 Magnetococcales bacterium | reverse complement strand
CCATACTGGACATGTAACATATATGGAAGATGCGCGAAATTTAGGTTCTAGGTTGATTATTGGTCTTAATACCGACAAATCAGTACGCAAATTAAAAGGTCCATCCCGGCCCATCATCCATGAAAAAGACCGGGCCAGAGTACTTGCAGCAATGGCTTCTGTTGATATGGTTATTCTTTTTGATGAAGATACCCCAATGAACCTTATTAACGCAGTTAAGCCTGATATTTTAGCAAAAGGGGCCGACTATACTGAGGATACCGTTGTCGGTGCAGCCCAAGTGAAAGCCTGGGGAGGTCAGATAGCCTTGATCCCTCTCGTAGAAGGACATAGCAGTAGCCGTATTATGGATAACATCAAAACCCCAAAGGAATAATTTAAATATGTATATCGTTACCGGCGGAGCAGGATTTATTGGCGCAAACATTGTGGCAGGACTTAATCAACGTGGTGAGAAAGATATTCTCATTGTTGATAATATGACCAAAGGGGAGAAATTTCTCAATCTACGTGACCTTGAATATGCTGACTTTATGGATAAAACAGAATTTAGAGAACACCTCCATGGCGGTCTCTTTAAAGAAGAAAAAATTTCAGCTATTTTTCATGAAGGGGCATGCTCTGACACCATGGAGTATAACGGTAAATATATGATGGACAACAACTTTACCTACTCCAAAGAGCTTTTTCACTTTGCTATTGGCAAAAAATCCCCGTTTGTTTATGCATCCAGTGCAGCAACCTATGGTGACAGTACTGTTTTTGTTGAACATCCTGACAATGAAAACCCCTTGAATGTCTATGGTTATTCCAAGCTTTTTTTCGACCAATATGTTGCGCGTTTTCTTCCTAAAATAAAATCCACCGTGGCTGGTTTGCGTTATTTTAATGTTTATGGCCCCCGTGAAGAGCATAAAGGTCGCATGGCCTCTATGGTCTACCAACTCCACGACCAAATTCGTAATACCGGAGAGGCCAAACTATTTAAAGGTTCTGGTGGTTATAAAGATGGTGCACAACGGCGGGACTTTATTCATGTAAGTGATGTGGTGAATGTCAATCTATTTTTGGCCGACTCCGCCACCCCCATCCACGGTGCTTTTAATGTTGGCACAGGTAAAAGCCGAAGCTTTAACGCTATTGCCAAAACCCTTTTTAAAATTCTTGGCAAAGGCAAGCTGAAATATCGTCCTATGCCTGACGGTCTGCTGGAAAAATATCAAAACTTTACCGAGGCCGATATATCCAAACTGCAACAAGCTGGCTATGACCAACCCTTTAAAACACTTGAAGAGGGAGTCGCCACCTTTGTAGCAGATCAAGAACGGCGTGGCATGGTATAGAAATGGGCAAAAAGAGTGATGAGCCTAAGGTAGCTGGAGATCCAGACAACTTGGCTATCTTGATAGTTGGCCCCTCCTGGGTGGGGGATATGGTTATGGCTCAAACACTTTTTAAACTGTTAAAAGAGCGTGAGCCAGAGACCCCAATTGATGTTTTGGCTCCTGCCTGGAGTAGCCAGATTTTAGAACGCATGCCAGAGGTGCGCAGTGCGATAGCCAACACCCTGGACCATGGTCAATTAGGACTAAAAACCCGTTTTGAGCAGGGACGATCACTTGTAGGTAAATATAAACAGGCCATAGTCCTACCCAACTCTTTTAAATCTGCTCTTATACCATTTCATGCTAAAATTCCTTTAAGAACAGGATTTATAGGTGAAATGCGCTGGGGCTTTCTTAACGATGCTCGTCCTTTGGATAAAAGCAAACTACCAAAAACCACCGACCGTTTTATTGCTCTGGGACTTGGACGTGATGAAGCAATGCCAGCCATTCTGCCGACTCCCAGCTTTACCTCGTCGGCAAAAAATGCCAAAAAACTTTTGCAACGACTGGAGGTTCCTAGCAATAAAAAGCCATATCTTGTTCTGTGTCCGGGGGCAGAATACGGCCCTGCCAAACAATGGCCCCAACACCATTTTAGCGCAGTGGCTGAGATACAAGGGGCACAGGATTGGAACATACTTGTAATAGGTTCAGCCAAAGAACAGGAACTCTGTAAAAATATAGCAGCATATGCAGGAGCTAACGGCTATGATCTTTCTGGTCGCACCACCTTGGCCGAGATGGTAGATATTCTCTCAATAGCCGATGGTGTTATCTGTAATGATTCTGGTCCTATGCATGTGGCAGCAGCTTTGGGTGTACCAGTAGTGGCTATTTATGGCTCCTCAGACCCCCAACACACCCCACCTGTTGGTCCAAAAGCCCATGTTATATCCCTTAACCTCCCCTGCGCCCCATGTTTTAAAAGGGAGTGCCCGTACAAAAACCTCCGCTGCTTAGAAGAGATATCACCAGTAGTAGTTTTGCAGCAGCTTGCCAATACCAGAAAATGACGAACCAGAGTTCTTTCCCAAATACTGTTCTTCTACTAAAGACATCATCGTTGGGAGATATAATCCATACTCTGCCAGCCATCACCGATGCCAAACGGCAACTTGAAAATATCAACTTTCACTGGGTGGCCGAAGAAAATTTTGCCCAAATTCCAACATGGCATCCTGCTGTCAAAAAAGTTATTCCATTTGTCTGGCGCAGAGTTAGAAAAAATTTATTTGCAAAAAATAACAGAGAGGAGTTGTACCAATTTTATAGCTCTTTGAGAGAAAACCGTTACGATAAGATAATTGATAATCAAGGACTCATTAAAAGTGCCATACCAGCCTGTTTAGCCCACGGCCCGGTTTGGGGTTTGGATTTTAAATCCGCCAGAGAGCCCATAGCCAGCCTATTTTATAACCACAAATTGGCAATGGATACCGCTCTTCATGCTATCCAAAAAAACCGCATGATTTTTGCCGAAGCCTTAAACTATCCCCTGCCGCAAACTCCTGTAGATTATGGAGTTAAATTAGAGCCAGCAGATATGAGCAATCTAGGCCTTGGGAATATAAAAAATTATTTTGTCTTTCTCCACAGCACCACCTGGGCCACGAAACATTGGCCAGAGGAGTATTGGTTTGAGCTATGTAAATTGGCTGCCCAAACATCAGATATAGTACTGCCGTGGGGAAATAACCAAGAGAAAGAACGGGCAATCCGCCTAGCCAAAGCAGCACCCAATAGATGCCATGTAACCCAAAAACTAACTTTAACCCAGCTAGCAACATTATTGGCCCAATCCCAAGGGGTGGTCAGCGTCGATACTGGCCCCGCCCATCTAGCTGCTGCTGTTGGTAGTCCGGCAATCTGTCTTTACGGCCCAACAGATCCAGCAAAAATAGGCACAACAGCCCACAACCACAGACATATCACAGGCAGTTGCAATTTGGCCCCCTGTAAAAAACGCAACTGCCCCTTACCAAAAACAGACTCAGTGCAACCAGCATGTTTTAAAGTTATTACTCCAGAAAAAGTCTTTTTAGAGTTAAAAAACTTAAACCTAGATTAGGTTGAAACTATGGAGTTTTTTTCTGCTTGTAGAAGATGTAGACCAAAAATCCTGGTAGGCTTGCTGTCATCTGTACAATACGATTGATAAAAAAGACAGTACCAAAAGCTGTTGCTGTTTGCACTGGCTGCAACCAATGACACATTTGATCAAATGCTGCCTCTCCTACCCCCAAACCACCGGGTGATATGGGAAGAATATTTGCTACCCATGCCAAGGGAGCTGCGACAAAAAAGCTCTGGGTTGGTATAGTCATCATATCTAGGTTTGTGGCAATCCAAATAAGAGAAATAACCTGAAATACCTGAGCTAATACAGAAAAAACCATAGCCAACAGTAGCTTACTCTTAGCCCTGACAAAATGTCTTACAGAATCTATGACAGTATTAATCAAGTGCCAAACACGACCGGGGCGAGGAGTATCTATGTAGTTTCTAAGCCATGTAATACGTGGCAGCAATATTAACAGGGAGATAACTACCAACGGACCCCCTACAACAATAAGAGCCACAACAAAAAACATAAATTTAAGGGGAGTAACCGCCATTACTGTTGAGAAGGTAATAAAAATACCAATAAGGCTAAGCACAAGCAGGGCATACAAGCCGACAAACCTATCAGCGAATACCGTTAAAATAGCTGCTCCTCTGCGTTCTGGAACTGCTTTGGCAGCATAACCCATACGCATGGCATCACCGCCGACAGCACCGGGAACAAGCATGTTGAAACAAATACAGAGATAGGTCATGCTATGAACCCATGAGAATGGCAGTGTTACTTTTTGACTTTTTAAAAGAGCATGCCAGCGTAGGGCAGATAGAGAGAAAGTGATAATATTACACAATAGTGTAACGATAATAATCTTAAAACCAATGGCTCCATTTATAAACAGAGATAGGTCCAGTTTTCCCTGACTAAGGAGAAACCAAACCACACCAACAGCCACCATTAGCTTAACAAACATCCACCCCCAGCGCAAAACACCTCCACTCATTTTCATGCAAACCTTTTATTGCAGTGTCTTTATATAAGCCAACACATCTTTCCTATTAGACGAACTCACTACTCCGGTAAATGCAGTTGGGTGTTTTGCATCATGTTTACCCATTTCTGTTCTGGGAATAAACTCTTTTGGGTTGGCAATAAATTGTTCTAAATGTTCATCATCCCAAATAAAAGAACCCTGATCTAGTTTAGCTAAAAAAGCCTCGCTATAGTGAAATCCTGTCGATCCTGCCGGACGTTTATATACCCCCCAGAGATAGGGACCGCGTTCATGTTTTTTTTCGGAAGTGAGATCATGGCAAACACCACATGAGTTATCTACCAACCTTTTACCAATATCTAGGTCAGGAAGTGTACGATACCAAAATCCCCCAATCAATAAGATAAAAGAGACAGCTATAATACCGTACAGAAGAATATGTCTTATCTGCATCGTACAACCCTCCACTTACAAGCCAAACACGAGCAATTTATAAAATTTATTCCCATGACCATACAGGATAGAGCCAGTATGCCACATATCTTAATGATAACCCAAGTGACACTCACAACTAATCCATATATTTTTCAATTTATTTACCAATTTGAACATAACTCTTGGGTTCTGCGGTAATTCTCGGGGGTATCGATAACTCCATGGGCTGCTGAGAGACTGTTATTCATCTGCTTTACTAAACCTTGAGCAACTTTTTTCACCTGGGCAGACATCTTTCTTTGGGTGCGACGTGGCCGTTTAGATATTCTCTGCTTTATATGTGCAACTCTTTTTGCCAACTCATGCTTAATCCAGGGATAATAACTCTTACCTTTGGAGTTCATTATATAAACATGCTGGAACTCATGTTTATAAATCACGTCATACTCACAACTACCCGGACGATAGTGTTTATCGATCAGCACCGCTGTTTTTTTAAAACCGTACTCCACCTGCACCCCTTGCAGATTAACACATGATTTATCATCACCTTTGGAGCTTCTTACAGAAAAAGTACTTAAAACCTTTATATAAAGTCCACTTTGTGTCAAACCAAGAGTCATGGAGCCATCTTTTTTGCGACCACTTTTTCTTGACAAACGCCTTTGGGTGGCCTGATTGTTAACATTTGGAGTTGCTTTGACAAACTTTACAGATACCTCTACTGCAGGCAAAGAAGTGGGACAACTTACCGCCCAGAGGGGTGATAACCACAACATGTTTGAAAACAAACCTATCAACAACAAACCCGGATATTTCATTAAATAGCTCAAAGAGGTGAAACGGATTGTTTTTTGCAGGTTATATTTCAAACTATTGCCTTCTTAACAGG
>JADFYX010000162.1 GCA_015232795.1 Magnetococcales bacterium | reverse complement strand
TTTATCATGCTGTTGTAGGGGGTCTTTCGGTTGGTGTTCCCGGCGTTCTTGCAATGTTGGAAAAATCCCATAAAATACATGGTGTTGCCCCTTGGTCTTCACTTTTTTCTCCAAGTATAATATTGGCAAAAAAAGGTTTTGTGGTATCTCCCCGACTAAGAGGCATGCTGGAAAGAGACCGTTATTTAAAACACAATCCTACAGCTAACCGTTATTTTTATAATGATGATGGAACTCCTAAAAGTCGCTTGGATAATATACCTTTAGCTAAAGCTCTCCATGATGTTGCCCATGGTGGTGCCAAGGTTTTTTATGAAGGTGAGTTGGCCCAAGCTATGGTTGCTGCAGTTAAACATGCAAGCCCACCAGGAGACCTTACTTTAGAGGATTTTAAAGCTTATAAAGCAATAGAGCGAGAACCCATTTGTCGTAGTTATAGGACCAATAGTGTCTGTTCTATGCCGCCTCCCACATCTGGGGGAATTGCCCTTTTGCAGATGTTGGGAATATTAGAGAACTTTGAAGTAAAAGATGAAAATCCAGAATCTGCCAAGATGGTCCACCTTTTTACCCAAGCACAAAGATTAGCATTTGCCGACCGCAACCATTATGTAGCAGATACAGATTTTATCACTGTTCCCGTGCAACAGCTTTTACAAAAAGAGTATTTGCAAAAGCGGGCTAAAACTATTCAACTTGATAAGGATATGGGCAGAGCAAAACCGGGTAATTTTACAGAACAAACAGCGATTATGCGCGAGGAGGGTAAAGATTTCTCCCTACCATCTACCTCCCATATCTCAATTATAGATGGTTGGGGTAATGCTGTCTCTATGACCACATCAGTTGAAAACAGTTTTGGTTCCAGGCTTATGGTCAACGGTTTTTTGTTAAACAATCAACTAACAGACTTTAGCTTTCTTCCTCAGAAAAAGCAGAAAAAAGATGTCAAAAGTACATTGGTAGCCAACCGTGTAGAACCTGGGAAAAGACCAAGAAGCTCCATGACCCCAGCTATGGTATTTGATAAAAATGGAGAATTAAGCATGGTTGCTGGCTCTCCTGGTGGTAGCAATATTATTGGTTATGTAGCTCGTACTATATGGAGCCTGTTGGAGTGGGACCTAGACCCCAAACAAGTAGTTGCAGCACCTAATTTTGGTAATACCAACGGTGTAACTACACTGGAGGCAGGGACCACAATAGAAGCCTTGCAAGAGCCACTTTCCGCAATGGGCCATAAGGTAAAAATCAAAGCAATGGAAAGTGGTCTTAACGTAATAACAATAAATGAAAAAGGAATGCTAGGTGGAACTGATCCCCGTAGAGAAGGGATAATTATCAGAGATCGTCATCAATAAATAAAAATATCATCAATATTCATTCATAAATAGCCTTAGCTAACGCATGAGATTCATACCTTTAGCTGAGAGCTTGTGAAAAAATGCAACCCTACTGCGAACGCCCCAAATTCACCCCCCGCACCGTGTCGAAACGTGCCAAATTGCATTACATATCTCACTATGCGCACCAATTTGTCCCATTCCGCCACGTCACGGGTGGCGTTTTGGGACGTTCTCGCTACGGGTTTTTTTTTTCACAAGCTCTGAGGCTATTTTATTAAGAATAGAAAAAATCCCCCTCATTTTTAATATGAATATGTCCTGTCACCTACTACACTATAGATTGTAATAATTGATAAAATAAGGTAAGTTAGAGGTGGTTATTTTAGATAAGCTAGAGTTATAAAACATTAAATAGATTGTAAATAAAGGCAAATGAAATTATGAGCAAGTTAAATCTAGATCGACTTTTTATTCTAGAGATGGCCAACAACCATATGGGAAGTGTTGAGCATGGCCTGCATGTGATTCGTGAATTTGCCAAAGTTTGTAAGGGTTTTCCCTTTCGTTTTGCTTTTAAAATGCAATATCGGCAATTAGACACTTTTATTCATCCCGATTATCGCGACAGGATGGATATCAAATATGTTAAACGGTTTTCCGAAACCAGTTTAAGTCGTGATGATACTCGCTCTTTGGTAGCAGAGATTAAAGCTCAAGGTTTTCTCTCCATTTGTACCCCATTTGATCCCGAATCTGTTGATATTATAATTGAAGATGGTTTTGATGTACTGAAAATTGCAAGCTGTTCATTTACCGATTGGCCTCTATTAGAACGTATAGGGAAGTGTGACCTGCCAGTAATAGGTTCAACAGCAGGTATTCAAACTGATGATATTGATAATGTAGTGAGTTTTATGTCACATCGAAAAATAAAATTCACCTTGATGCACTGCGTTGCCGAATATCCAACACCTAATGAAAATCTACAACTAAACCAAATAGATTTTCTCATGGAACGTTATCCAGATATTCCAATTGGTTATTCCACTCACGAAGAACCATTTGAGAGTGATATTATAGCTATTGCTATTGCTAAAGGGTGTAAAGTATTTGAAAAACATGTAGGTGTACCAACTGAGCAATATGATATTAATGGCTATTCGGCAACCCCCCAACAGGTGTTTGCATGGTTAACCGCAGCACAAAAGGCCTTCACTATTTGCGGTGTTTCCAATAGACGTATTGAGCCGACACAAAAAGAGCGTGATAGCCTTATTTCACTGCGACGGGGAATTTATGCCAAAAATGATCTGGTTGCTGGAAAACGGATAGAAGATGCCAATGTATTTATGGCTATTCCTACCAAACCTGGACATATAACTGCAAATAATTGGTCTAAGTACAACTACTATTATGCAACTCAAAGCATTAAAAAAGGTGAGCCGATATTAGAGTCAAACTCACGTAGCAAACAGATCAGGACACAAATTGAAGATATTGTGAATCGAGTTGGTGAGTTGTTGAAGGCAGGTAATATTATTATTCCGCAGGATTCGCAGCTTGAGATATCCCACCACTACGGTCTTGAAAATTTTGAAAAGACCGGAATAAGTATGATCACAGTGGTTAATCGTGAATATTGTAAAAAACTGATCGTTGTTTTACCCGGCCAATCCCACCCTGAGCAGTACCATAAACAAAAAGAGGAGACCTTTCATGTTCTCCATGGCACTCTTGATGTGACTTTAGACGGAGTAAGCAAGAAGTGTTATCCTGGTGATGTAGTCACTGTAGAGAAGGGTGTTCGCCATGCTTTTGGCTGTGAAAATGGTGTAGTACTTGAGGAGATATCTTCTAACCACTCCCAAGATGATTCTTTCTATAGCGACCCTGAAATAAGTAAAAACACCAACCGCAAGACCTTCGTCTCTTTTTGGTTGAATTGAATATCCTTGGAAAAGTATTTGTCGTTAATTTTATGGTTTAATAGAACTAATCATAAAAAACTATCATTCTTCTTGTTTGAAAGAGTTGAAGTAAAGTGTCACCTTATCATCTTTTAAACCCCTTTGTTCGATGAGTTGCTCCAACTCGTCACGGGATTTAATCCAGGAACAAGGTGGGTCATCGCTTAACTCGATAGCTTTTTTAATGTATAGGAGGGCTGTTCCCAAGCTTCCCTCTTGTAGCAATAGTTCCCCAAACGCTTCATGACACTCAGGGTTCCAAATATTGTTTATAAGGGCATGCATCAGTAATATTCTTGCATTTGCAATATCCCCTTGCTTCAGCATGAACTTACCAAATTTTAAAAAAGCCCGAAAACATGCCCAAGGTTTGTCACTATTTCCAAACAGCTTATCCGACAATGGTAAACAGTAATTCTGTATTAGCTTTTGAAACTCTGTAAAAGAGTTTTGGTAAGCTTCGGTAGAATTTGATAATTTGAACATCTCTTCATAGAATTCTGCAAGATAAAGCTGTGAGTCAGCTTGGGTATTCATTACAAATTCATGGCTCAACATTTGTACATATGCCTTGGAAAAACAGTGTCTACATGTAAGGGGGAGGCCCCAATCTTTAGTGAATAGGTTTTCGTACTTATTGATATTATTGCATTTTCGGCAACGCCAATGACATGTATGTCCATGACCAAAGAGTGAATGCGCCGTTTTATCAACTTCAAAGTACTCTGTTTTTGCTCCATGTATTAATGTCAAGCTATAGAACTTTATTCGCTCGAATAGGCTAAGAAAAAGCTCGTCTGGCATTGAAGTAATGTTTCTTAACTCTTTTGGCTTGGCAAAAGCTTCAGCATGGCTGTTAATGCGTCCATTTTTTACTGCATTATTATAAATTTCGCTACCGGGCAGAACCTGCATGACATTAAAGTTAAGTGTGTACTCCGGGTGTTTTGCCCAATAGTCAAAGGACTCAGCGGTTGTCTCTAGGGTTTCTGCTGGGTCTCCAATTAACAAATTTCCCTGTAATCCGATGTTAGATGCATAGATAAGATCAATGGCATTGCCAAGCTTTTGGGGTGTAGTGAGTTTTTTCATGCTCTTTAAGATAGACTCACTCATACTTTCAATGCCAAGACTTATGAAAGC
Organism: Magnetococcales bacterium; assembly: GCA_015232795.1. Classification (GTDB taxonomy): domain Bacteria; phylum Pseudomonadota; class Magnetococcia; order Magnetococcales; family JADFYX01. The sequence goes on along the minus strand of JADFYX010000162.1, from coordinate 1,327 downwards.
ACAGCCGGACTCCTTTAGTAGCTGAAGTATCTCTTTGTCTATACTTTTTTCATGGAGTTGGCAGAGCCACTGCAAACCATAAGGTTTTATGCGCTCACAAAAAGCGATGAGACGTTTTTTCTTTATGGATAGCAGCTCATCAAGCACCATAATGATATTAACATCGTAGGTTGCAATTAGATGGTCTAATTCGGCGAAAAAGTCGTCTAGATCTCTCTCTCGATATATTTTGCCATTGGGGTGATAACAAAAAGTACAGCTTAATGGACAAGAACGGCTGGAAATAATAGGTACGGCCCTTGGATTATTGTACAGGTTGAAGACATAGTTGGTTTGCGTAGCCTGTAACTCAAGCAGTTTCTCTAATTGAAATCCTGCAAAATCTGGCCAAGGCATGGTGCTTATATCCCGGTTGATCACACGATCTTTGGTTAGCAAGGGAGGTTTGTCTGCACGCTTTAAGACCAAGCCAGTTATCTCTTCAAGAGGGGTCTTATTGCTAAGGGCATCAAGAATTTCGATGATTGCCTGTTCTCCTTCACCGATAACCCCAATGTCAATATCCATCAACTTGGCAGCCATCTCTGGGTCAGCACTAACCAACCCCCCGCCAGCAATATTTATAATGTCTGGCTTTTCCTGTCTGGAAGCTTGAAAAATTGCTTTAACAGTCTCAAAATATACAGATATACTACCACTTGCACAGACATCTGGATCAATATCAACTATAGCCTTCGTTACTTCCTCTTTAACTGTACCTTCTACATGGTTTAGATTAAGGGTATAAAGCTCTTTTCCTGCTTGTTTAATAACCGCTGAGATATAAAGTATACCAAGGGGCATGTCGTAAGCTTCAAGACCGCGATCATCATATTTTGGTAGAATTAGAAGTGTTCTCATATAAATTGATCCAATTATATCTAGCTATCTAGATATCTTAGCTTGAAAAATATTTTAAAAAGAGTCACTACTCTTTTTTACTGGTTTTCTAATAACTACAGACTATAAACTTTCACACCATTTATACCAAAGTTCCCGGTATATGGATTCTACTTCTTTGGTGTAAAGTTGGGAATTGCCAAGTACGGATTGATCAAAACGTTTGCGTAACTGGTGGCGAAGGGTTTTTAGAGTGTTGTTATTATAAGCAAATTTGACTGCTAAATCAACAATACAGACTTGAAGATGCATTATCTTGTTACCAAAAAGCCATAGCTATCAACCCCGGTTTTTCACAAGCCTATTATAATATTGGAGTAATTCAAGATTTAAATCGCAAGCAAAAAGAAGCCATTACCAGTTATGAGAAAGCCATAGAAATTAATCC
>JADFYX010000161.1 GCA_015232795.1 Magnetococcales bacterium | reverse complement strand
ATGGATGAACGGCATGAAATTCGTTCTGTGGAGATGACCGATCATGGTCACTGTTGCATTCCCATCGGCGTCGATCAAAAAATTCTCGGGGTTCTCAATCTTTATGTAAAGGCGGGCACGCCACCGGACACGCATGTTCAAGCCACCCTGCTCACCATCGGCAACACCCTGGCCAACAAGCGTATTTTGTTTTTAATGGGACCATCTATTTTGGGTGTTTCTGTAGCTCAGATTAATCTACTTTTTGATATTTTTCTGGCCTCTTGGCTAAAAGAGGGGTCTATATCATATCTCTATTATGCGGACCGTTTAGTTGAATTTCCTCTGGGTTTGATCGGTATCGCAATGGGTACTGCCATTTTACCTGCTCTATCTGCCAAGGCCAGCAGTGGTGATCAAGAGGGTCTGAAGGCTGATTTGGATTTTGGTTTGCGTCTGGTTTTGATAATCAACATTCCGGCTACAGTAGGTCTGTTGGTGTTGCGAGAGCCTATTTTATCCCTGCTTTTCGAGCGGGGAGCCTTTGATGCCCAGACAACCAGTTTGACTGCCCAAGCTCTCCTTGCATATGGTTTGGGTCTAGGGGCATTTTCCGCGGTAAAGGTTTTGGCCCCGGCCTTTTACGCCATGAAAGACACCAAAACCCCGGTACGAATTGCTATTATCTGCATGATTAGCAATATGGTACTTAATATTATATTGATGATTCCCCTGCAACATGCTGGTTTGGCCTTGGCGACTACTATTGCTGCATATTTAAACGCTTTTTTGTTGTTACGAGGTTTAGGAAAAAAGATTGGCTACCATCCGGGGCGAAAATTTTTCCTAACTGTGTTTAAAACTTTTATAGCAAGTGGGGTGTTGGCTGTTTTTTTATTTTTGGCAAAAATAGCTTATTGGCAATCACCGGCCCTGACCACGGAAAAAACCATGATTTTACTGCCAATCATTGCAGCAGGTATAGTGCTGTTTGTTTTGGTAGGGCGACTTGTAAAAATTGAAGAGATACATAGCTTAGCCGGGTTACTACACAGAAGGTCTAAAACTGGTGGTTCTGTCTGACAGACTCATGGATAAATATGTTCATGGATTTTGAGGGTAAATCTTTGCTGTTTTAAACTTTTTTATGCTATCTTCCCCAGTTGCACTTATGAATAAGCTTTAACAAGATTTTACCTGGATTTAGCGTTTTTAAGGATTTTCCTACATGTTTGCTAACATTGCAAAAAAATTATTTGGAAGTAGTAATGATCGTTATCTAAATAAGTTAAAACCAACTATTAAGATAATTAATGACTTAGAAGAAGAGATTAAAGCCTTAAGTGACGATGAGTTGCGGGGTAAGACTGCGGAATTTAAATCTCGTATAGAGCAAGAAGAGAGTCTGGATGATTTGCTTCCAGAGGCGTTTGCGGTGGTGCGTGAGGCAAGTGTTCGTACTATAGGTTTACGTCATTTTGATGTTCAGCTTGTTGGTGGCATAGTGCTGCATCAGGGTAAAATAACAGAGATGCGTACTGGTGAGGGAAAAACCCTCATGGCTACCCTGCCACTATATTTAAATGCCCTATCTGGCAAGGGAGCGCATCTTGTTACAGTCAATGATTATCTAGCCTCTCGTGATGCAAAATGGATGGGGGAGATCTATGAATTCCTTGGCATGGAGGTTGGGGTTATTGTTCATGGTTTGGATGATGCAGAGCGTCAAATAGCTTATAGTGCGGATATTACTTACGGTACTAACAACGAATTTGGCTTTGATTTTCTAAAAGATAACATGAAGTTTTCTTTGGATGAGATGTGCCAGAAAGAGTTGAACTTTGCTATTATTGATGAGGTGGACTCTATCTTAATTGACGAAGCCAGAACGCCGTTGATTATCTCTGGCCCCACTGAGGATAATACAGATAAATATTATCGGGTGGATCGTCTTATTCCCAACTTAAAGGAGGAGACCCATTATACCCTCGATGAGAAGGCGCGTACGGTTATTTTTACCGAAGAGGGTAATGAGTTAATTGAGGAGTTGTTGCTTAGTAATAATTTAATTTCCGAAGGCAGTCTATATGATGTTGGTAACGTAGAGGTAGTTCATCATGTCAACCAGGCTCTACGTGCTCACACTCTTTTTGAGCTGGATAAGGATTATATAGTAAAAGATGGTGAGGTAGTTATCATCGATGAATTTACCGGTCGCATGATGCCTGGTAGGCGATATTCCGATGGACAGCATCAGGCACTTGAGGCCAAGGAGAAGCTGGTAATTCAAAACGAGTCGCAAACCTTAGCTTCTGTTACCTTTCAAAACCTATTTCGCATGTATAATAAATTAGCTGGTATGACAGGTACTGCGGATACAGAGGCACCGGAATTTCAATCCATCTATAATTTAGAGGTTATTATCATTCCTACCAACAGAGAGATGATCCGTATAGATCATGACGATGTTGTTTTTCGTACTGAAGCCGAAAAACAGACGGCGGTAGTTGAAGATATTATAAAATGTCATAAATTAGGTCAGCCGATGTTGGTGGGTACTATCTCCATTGAGAAATCTGAAGAGTTATCGATTCTTCTGAAAAAAGCCAAGGTTACTCATACTGTTCTTAACGCTAAATATCATGAAAAAGAGGCATCTATCGTAGCCCAAGCAGGACGCAAGGGTGCGGTAACTATTGCCACCAATATGGCGGGTAGGGGAACTGATATTCAGCTTGGGGGAAATCCTGATATGCGGATTGCGGTTGAGATACCCAATTCGGTGGATGATGAAGAGCGTAAAAAGCTTGAGGAGAAGATTCATCAGGAGTGTCTTGCTGAAAAAGCGGATGTTTTATCCATAGGTGGTCTCTATATTTTAGCCACAGAACGTCATGAATCAAGACGGATTGATAACCAGCTAAGGGGGCGTTCTGGTCGTCAGGGTGATCCTGGTGCAAGCCGTTTTTATCTCTCTTTGCAAGATGATCTTATGCGTATTTTTGGTTCTGAGCGTATGGATGGCATGTTGCAAAAACTTGGTTTGCAGGATGGGGAGGCGATTATTCATCCGTGGATTAACAAGGCCATTGAGTCTGCCCAGAAAAAGGTTGAGGGGCGTAACTTTGATATTCGCAAAAACCTGCTGAAGTATGATGATGTAATGAACGAGCAGCGTACTGTTATATATGATCAACGTCGGGAGTTGATGCGTGAGGATGATATAACAGAGTTTTTGAACGATGTTAGAGGTGATTTAATTGAGGAATTAATTGAGGAGCATCTATCGGAGAGTATCTATCCAGAGGATTGGAACACTGTTGAGTTTAACAAGGCTCTATTTCGTCAATTTGGTGTGAAGGTTCCGGTTGATGATTGGAAGTTAGAGGATGGAGTTACAAGCAAGGTAGCATGCGAACGTACCATAGAGGCAGTTTCGGCATATAACAAGCAGCGTGAGGAGTCTATGGGTCTTGAGACCAGTCAATACCTGGAAAAAACCATTACCATGCAGATTTTGGATTATCTCTGGAAGGATCATCTATTAAACATGGATCATCTAAAAGAGGGTATTCATCTCCGTGGTTATGCGCAAAAAGATCCATTAAACGAGTATAAACGTGAGGCTTTTGAGCTTTTTGATGGTTTGTTAAGGCGTATTAAGGTTGAGGCCATAGAGGTTTTAGCCAGGGTTGAGGTTCCGGATCAGGAGCATGTTGAGCAACAAGAGGCGGAACGTGCCAGCAAGCGTGATAGAAATATCTCTATGAACCATCCCCAAGCGGAGGGATTTAGTTCTGATGACGGTGAAGAGAAAGAGAGTAAGACTCCATTTCGTCGTCAGGGAGAAAAAGTAGGTAGGAATTCACCGTGTACGTGTGGTAGTGGTAAAAAATATAAGCATTGCTGTGGTAGGGTGAGCTAAAAAAGCCTGTGCTATCAAGGGTTCAGGGAAATGATTCCCCTGGACCCCCATTAATATAGGCAAAACAAACTTTTACGAGGTCTCTCTTGTCTTTACAGTCCGACAAAAAAAACGTCCTCATGATCGCCTACCACTTTCCACCAGCAAGAGGAAGCGGTGTACAACGCACCCTTAGCTTCTGTCGAAACCTACCAAATTTCGGCTGGCAACCCCAAATTCTATCTGTAAATCCAAGAGCATACCCAAACCAAGGTGACGATCAACTAACAGACATACCACCCCAAGCCAACGTACAACGAGCCTTCAGCCTCGATGCCGCAAAAGATCTCGCCATAAAAGGCAGATATCTAGGTATAACCGCAATACCAGATCGCTACTCAAGCTGGTGGTTATGGGCCGTACCCAAAGCTATGGAGATGATAAAACAGACACGACCCGATATCATCTGGGCAACTTATCCCATTGCTACAAGCCTGCTTATTGCCCACACAATCCATAAAAAAACCGCAATACCCTGGATTGCAGACTTTCGCGACCCCATGTTCTATAACTCCCAAGCCGAAGATGCCCTAACAAAAAAAATCTACGCAAAAATCGAAAAACAGACCATAGAAAGCTGCCAAAAAATAATAACAACTACCCAAGGTCACAGCCAACTATACCAACAAAAATATCCCCACCTAAACAAAAACCACTGGCAAGTAATAGCCAACGGCTACGATGAAGAAATATTTGCAAAGGTAGAAAAAAATCTGCCAGCCAAAAAGCAAAATCAAAAAATAACCATCCTACACAGCGGAACCCTATACATGGGAGACGAAAACCGTACACCCCAACCCTTGTTCGCTGCTATTGCAAAACTAAAACAAAACCAACAAATCAACTCCCAAAACCTAAAAATAATATTTCGCGCAAGCGGATGCGAGCAAACAATCCAAAACATGATAGCAACCCAAAACATAGCCGATATAGTTATCCTCAAGCCAGCTATACCATATAACAAAGCAATAGAAGAGCTTCTCCAAGTAGACGGTCTGCTACTGCTACAAGGCAAAAACTACAACCACCAGGTTCCAGCCAAACTCTACGAATACCTAAGAGCAAAAAAACCCTTCCTAGCCCTAACCGACCCCCAAGGGGATACCGCCAAAACTATGCAAGAGGCTGGTATAAATACAATAGCCCCCTTACACGACCAACAAAAAATCGCCAGTGGCCTCTTGGAGCTAATAAACAGCATAAACACCAACACACCCAACCTAGCCAAACAGACAACACTAAATAATCTCTCTCGCCTCGCGGGAGCAAAAAAGTTAGCTATGGTTTTTGCTGGGATTGTTAATAAAGATTAGCGATTGAATTTGTAGGACTATTAGTGTGTCATAGAGAATTATAATTTTTCTGGCCATTGCTGCGCAGTGTGATAAACACTCAAAATCTCAATATTTGACACACTCAACACATAGATCACAAAATAGGGAAAGCGGGGAATCACTAAACGGCGAGTGGTCTCATCTTTCAACCGCATTCCCATATCTGGAAAGCTTTGTAAATATTGCACATGACTATTGATAGTTGCTGCTACATTAGCAGCAGCAAGTGGGTTGTTTTGAGCAATATATCTACGGATAGCAATCAGATCTTTAATCGCTTTATGGGTCCAAACTAACTGCATTGCGGAGGTGGTAATTCGTTTTCGGTTCCCCATGATTCCAACCACACCTTAACCTCTTCATGAGGTATGAGCTTACCATCTTTCGTTTCTTGTATAGCTTGTTCTATACCTGCTATCTGTGCTGGAGTAAGAGGTGGTAACTCTTGGGTGGCATTTAGCAATAAAAACTCCAAAAGATCCCCATCAATCAATTCTAGATTTTTAGCAACTTCAGGGTTGAACTCTCTCTTG
>JADFYX010000160.1 GCA_015232795.1 Magnetococcales bacterium | reverse complement strand
CCCCTTCCGAGGCGTTCGTTCTATACAAGGAGAAATAAACCGTCTATTTGAGCGAGATATAGAAGATTCAACTGGTCAGATGACTCAATGGCCAATGCGAGTTGATATCAAAGAGGATGAGAACCAAATAGTCATTAAAGCTGACGTCCCAGGCATGAAGCAGAAGGATATCAGTGTAAATATTGATAATGGCATGCTGACTATCGCTGGAGAACGCAAATTTGATGATATTGAGAACAAAGAAAATTATCATCGTGTTGAGCGCTCATATGGAAGGTTCAGTCGTTCATTTCAACTACCAAATACAACTGAAGCAACCAATATCAGTGCAACCTATAAGAATGGTGTTCTTGAAGTAACACTGCCAAAACGGGAGGAAGCCAAGCCACGATCCATTCAGGTTGATATCAAATAAGATATAGCATACTAAGAAGATAGAAACTGCAATTTGAATTAAAGTATCATTCTAACATAAATGTCGGGCTAAAAAATTTTGGTCCGACATCTTTATGACATACAAACCCATCTTAAATACCAAGTAAATGTTAACATCACAGCCTTATTGTGACTACCAATATTATCTGGCTGACGTAATGACAGAACCTATAAATTGTTTCAATAAATCGGGTTTTGCTTACAGTTTTTTTTAACTTTGTTGGCTATTTGAGAATAAAATAAGGCAATTTCCAGCAGTAACTAATTAACACATAAAATTTGGTTGGCAGAAATAGTTGGGTTGGTTTGATGTTATAGAGCTTTGTTCTAGGACGTTGGGTTTTGTAGTAGGTCGGTGATAAAATCCATGTCTATCTGTTGCTCAAAGGCATCTGCCAGGCGGTCGAAGGTTTTTTCTTGTTCTTGGGCTAGGTCTAAATATTGGGTTTTTTTAAGTCCGGCCCAGTTAAGTAGGGTTTGCAGGGCTTGGGGATGGTCGAAAATACCGTGGAGGTAGTGGCCCATTATTTGGTTGTCGTGGGAGATTGCGCCGTGGGGTTTGCCGTTTAGGATCATGGCACAGTTTTGCAGGGCTTCTCCTGTGGTTTGACCCATATGGATTTCATAACCTGTTACTGCTGGACTGCCAGCCATATTTAAATTGCCTGTGGTGTTGCTTAACTGCTTGCTTTCAGCAAAGCTTGTTTTAATGTTTAGCAGTCCCAAACCTTGGGAAATACCGGGTTTGCCCTCTACCCCTTTGCTATCATCCAACTCTATACCCAGCATCTGAAAACCACCGCAAATACCCATTAATTTACCGCCATAACGCAGATGTTTTTCTATCGCTTGGGGCCATCCCTGTTTTTGCAACCAGGCCATGTCTCCGCGGCTGCTTTTGCTGCCGGGAATAATAATAAGATCTCCTGGGGGAATTTCATCATCCTGCTCAACCCATATAAGATCTACCTGATCATGGATACGTAATGGGTCTAAGTCGGTATGGTTGCTTATACGAGGTAGGCGGGGTATTACCACTCTTAGTTTGCCAAGGGTGGTATCAAAGCTTTTATTGATAGCAAAAAAGCTATCTTCAGAGGCTAAATGTAGCCCTGGCATATAGTGCAAAACACCTAAAACAGGCTTGCCGGTTTTTTTCTCTAGCCAATCTAATCCCGGTTGCAATAAAGCTATATCACCACGGAATTTGTTGATAATAAATCCCTTTACCCGATTTTGTTCAGATTGGGAGAGCAGGGCAAGAGTTCCGACAAATTGGGCAAAGACTCCTCCTCTGTCGATATCACCCACTATGATAACCGGACAGTCAACTTTTTCGGCAAAACCCATATTGGCAATATCATGTTGCCTGAGGTTAATCTCCGCAGGGCTGCCAGCTCCCTCAACAATTATATAGTTGTAGTGCTCCATAAGAGTTTGGAATGTCTCTACAACTGCCCCTAACAGTTGGGGCTTTCTTTTGTGGTATGAGACAGCATCTTGATTGGCAATAGGGTGGCCCCGAAATATAACCTGAGCCTCTTTGTCTGAGTTTGGCTTCAGAAGGATAGGGTTCATATCCGTATGGGGTTTAAGGCCACAAGCCTGGGCTTGGACTGCTTGGGCGCGGCCTATCTCACCACCATCTTCGGTGACGGCACTATTTAAGGCCATATTTTGCGGTTTAAAAGGGGCGACACGAATGTTACGGCGATATAATACCCGGCAAAGGGCAGTTACAATTAGGCTTTTACCAGCATCCGATGTGGTCCCCTGGATCATGATTGCACTACCCATGGAGGAGATAGATATCCTTTGTTTTACGAAACTGCAGTTTGCATATCTAACTCTTGCAGTGGAGCCAGAATATCGTAGATGTTAGTCGATGGTGCTGGTGCTTCTGGTTCTTCTTCCTCAAGTGTAAGAGGGGTAAGACGAGTGTGATATTTTAGGTTGTTCGCAAAAGCAGCCATTTTTTGTGAGTATGATGGTTCAATTTTTTGCAATACTGTTTCCATAAGGGGTGTGCCAGTGGAGTCAGCCTCACTCAACGCAATAAAACTATCCTCGCTCATAGTGCTAAATGCTGAAAATTGAGAGTTGATAAACATAAGCTGCAAATATGTGTCTCGTTCGTTCTCTTGAATTTGGGGAAGCTGGGTAAAGCTAAACTCACCGTTTTCATTTTTTGTAATTTGAGAAAACTCTGCACTTTGTTGCTTACCTTCAAACCAGCTAAGACTATCAGAATTGTTGGAATCCAGGCTGTTGATAAATTCAAATGTTAAGGCTTCTGGGGTACTGAGCAACATGGGGTTGCTTAAGTTGGCAGATAACTTTTGCGCCGAAGATCTACTATTAATATAGTTTTGGGCAAAAGAGTTGTATGTATTTACCATCATGGTTTAGTACTCCCAACACAGATGTAAAACTGCTGAGACCTGATTTTACCAATATTAGGCGGTTGTCGTCACATACCCCAACTGTCGAATATAAGTTTTAAGGTAAGTTTAACAATTTATTTTGCATTAAACAAGCACGACTAGAAAATTATGCTTATTTAAAAAATAGTGTTAAAGTAACGGTATCTTTGTTTAAAAAAGGGGGTAGCCATGTCCAAAATTGTAAAAATTAATATAATTTCCGGGGTTGATTGGGTTGAAATTCCCGAGGCTGGTTTAAAGTTGTTGTGTGGTTGCCCCAGTGATGTGGTCAAACATATAATGAAACGGGGTTTGATATCTCCTGCCCAAATAAATGGTGTTCCATACGAGACCGGGCCCAACGCAATTCTACTCTCTGACTTAATGCTTCAGGGTGGTGGTTTTTCAAACTTGGCTGAATTTCCAATTTTTCAAATGTTCTATCGTCAAGGTTTGCTCTTACCAAACCACCCTAATAATACAGGGGAAAAACCCCTATTGGTTGGAAGCAGACAACAGGTAGAGGCGCAGATTCGTTATATCTACCGGGGCAATTATGGCTTAGTTTCTGAGCGTGAGATTATTGAAGCTGGTGTCTCTCACCGCTGGGCTAAAGAGCTCATGCGCATGAAAAAATTTTTTACAGGGGGAACTATCAAACCAGCAGATACTTTTCTTGATACCTGTATGGTTGAACAGGGAGAAGTGGAAATTATTGCTGGGGTTTTTATTAAAAGGCAAAAAACCAATATATTTGAAATATCCTATAAAGAAGAGAGTGTAACTGTTGACCTTAATCTAACAAGTTCACAGAGTTATCCATCTCCATACCCTCTTAACTATTATGACTTGAAACGAGATTATTTTTCCGTAATTCACTCTGGTATTGGTGATGGTTGGGATGTAATCCGGCCTAGTCTCTCATCTATAATCATATACCAAGGTGGAGTATATCTGGTGGATGCTGGTCCAAATGTTGTTAATAATCTAGTGGCCTTGGGGATAGGCATAAATGAGATTGAGGGTATTTTTCATACCCATTCCCACGATGACCATTTTGCCGGGCTGGCAGATCTTATTCGTGGTGATAGACGAATTAAATATTATTCCACCTCTTTGGTTCGCGCCTCTGTGACTAAAAAATTAGCTGCTCTACTGGGTTTTGAAGAGGAGCAGTTTGCAGATTTTTTTGATGTTCATGATCTTAAATATGATGTCTGGAATAGTGTCTGTGGTTTAGATGTAAAACCCATGCACTCTCCCCATCCTGTAGAGAGCGTAATTTTTATGTTCCGTACCCTCTGGGAGGGGGGCTATAGAAGTTATGGTCATTTTGCAGATATAACTGCCAAATCAGTTCTGCAAAGTATGGTTGTGGAAGATAAAAACAGAGTCGGAATAGATAAAAGTGAGTTTGAAAGGGTAATGAGTAATTACCTTCTGCCTGTTGATCTTAAAAAAATAGATGCAGGAGGGGGATTTATCCACGGTGATGCTGCTGATTTTCGTGGCGATAAATCCAAGAAAAAGATTCTAGGTCATCTTGATAGGCCCCTAAACCGCATCGAGAAGGAGATTGGTTCCGGTGCACCATTTGGGACCATTGATACTCTTATTCCTGGCTTTCAGAACCATTATTGGCGTTGTGCTAACGATTATCTCACCAGCTATTTTCCCAACGCCATGCCTTATCAGATCAGAAGTTTATTCAACAACTCCATTATGACATTTAATCCTGAGGAGATCATACTTCAGGAATATGAGGTAAACGAGAATATCTATCTGGTTTTAAGTGGTAATGTGGAGCTGTTAAGTCCAGCTAGTGAATCGGTAAATATCCTTTATGCTGGTTCAATTATTGGTGAAACATCCGGTATATATAACCGCCAATCAACCACAACATACCGGGCAATGAGCTATGTAAAAGCTCTGCGTATACCCTGCAATTTATACATTGATTTTGTTACAAACAACGATATGTATACTATACTTGAGAAATATCAAGAACAGCGGGATTTTATGCGTAATTCCTGGCTGTTTGGTGAAGGTATATCATATGGCACGCAAAACCGTATTGCCCATGTTATGGAATCATTTACCCTTTTGGAAGGTGAAGAGATTATCCCTGAAGAGGACGAACCATCTATATATTTTATAATATCTGGAACCGTTGAGAGGTTTGTTGGTGCATCTGTTTTAGAAACCATATCCACCCATGATATTTTTGGTGAAGAGCGACTGTTATTTGGCATACCAGGGCTGTTTCGTCTGCGTGTTGCCTCGCCGTTGGTAGCATATAAAATTCCCCATGAGACCATCAGGCACATTCCCATAATCCGTTGGAAATTGCTTGAGTCTTACAATAAACGCAGTCGTGGTTGGATGGAGTCTGATACGGGAGAAGAGCATTTATTACAGTGGCATGAGGAGTTCTCAGTAGCGGTAGATGAGATGGATGACCACCATAAAAAACTATTTGTAATGTCTGAGGAGGTAATTCGTGCGGTTGCCTTGGGTGATAGTCAAGTGGCCGAGCGAGCTTTGGCTTTTCTTATAGATTATGCCAAGTTCCATTTTGAAGCCGAAGAGGAGATGTTAGAGACTGAGAAATATCCTGATCTACAACCACATAAGAGGATACACGAAAGGTTGATGGAGACAATCATCCAGCTCATCAATAGCTATTTGGCAAGAAGTAGAAATATTATTCAAAGGGTTGTTTAACTGGTGAGCAGTTCCTGCTGCCAACGTTCCAATTGAGGATAATTTTTGCGCTTCTACCAAGCTTTCACGCTGTTTCTCCAATTCGACAGACATATTGTTTATGGCTTGAAAAACGCTCTTCACGCAATAGGAGGGAGAGCCTTCAAACAAGACTTTTCTGTAAAGGATCCGAGCGGAACATTAGATATTTTTATGAAGGGGAAACCGGTATACAAAGAAGTCAACCACCAGATAGTCTGGCCCGAACCTG
>JADFYX010000015.1 GCA_015232795.1 Magnetococcales bacterium | reverse complement strand
ATGTTTGCCCGCCAATTTGGAACACCCAACTATGCAGCCCATGGCGGTTTTTGTTCTGTCAACATGGCAGCAGGTATGATCTATACCATAGGGGGATCTTTTTGGGAATTTGGTGGTCCTGATCTGGAACGGGCCAAGATGTTCGTCATGATCGGTACTGCTGAAGATCACCACTCCAATCCCATGAAAAAAGCTCTGGGGGATTTTAAACGCCAGGGTGGACATTTTGTGGCGATTAATCCTGTTAGAACAGGATATGCTGCAATTGCAGACCAGTGGATTCCCATTCGCCCTGCTACAGATGGGGCATTGTTGCTGGCGATTATTCACGAAATTATTCGTTTAGGACTATATGACCGCCCATTTTTAACCAGCTATACCAATGCTGCTGATCTTGTCAATCTGGATGAAAACTCAGACAGCTTTGGTCTGTTTGTCCGCTCAGAATTAAAAAAGGATGATAATCCCAAGAGCTGTTTTGATAATGAAAACAAGTTTTGGTGGGATGCCATAGAGAACAGACCCGTAGCCTTGCGTGCCCCCGGTGCTAAACCCCGTTTGCTGGGTGAGTATTCACTGGAGGATGGTACACCAGTAAAACCAGCTTTTCAGATGCTTAAAGATCGTGTCAAAGAGTTTACACCACAATGGGCCGAGGGAGTTACCGGGATACCAGCCAAAGTTATTTGTGATCTGGCCCATACAATGGGAGTAACGGCGCGGGATCAAAAAATCGAGCTACCCATTCAATGGACTGATGTCTGGGGTAAGGAACACGATACAATCACAGGTAATCCGGTAGCGTTTCATGCCATGCGTGGCTTAGCAGCCCATTCCAACGGATTTCATTCGATTCGAGCACTGTCCATTTTAATGACCATTTTAGGGACCATAGACCGTCCTGGTGGTTTTCGTCACAAAGCACCGTTTCCAAGGCCAATTCCCCCTTGTGCCAAAGGCCCAAAAGGTCCAGAGGCGATCCGTCCCTCCGAGCCGTTGAACGCTATGCCCCTTGGCTGGCCTACCAACCCAGATGATCTGTTTGTAGATAAAGATGGTGAGGCAGTTCGTTTGGATAAGGGGTTCTCTTGGGAATATCCTCTTGCAGTCCATGGCTTGATGCACAACGCCATAAGCAATGCATGGCGAGGAGATCCCTATCCTATTGATACCATGCTTTTGTTTATGTCCAATATGGCCTGGAACTCTACCATGAACACTGGAAAGGTGCGGGAGATGTTGCAAGACCGGGACGAAAATGGGGAGTATAAAATTCCATTTCTCATTGTCTGTGATGCGTTCCAGTCAGAAACAACTGCCTTTGCCGATCTGGTTTTGCCGGATACCACCTATCTGGAAAGACATGATGTCATGTCCATGTTGGATCGGCCTATTTCAGAATTTGATGGGCCTGTGGACTCTGTTCGGGTTCCGGTATTGCCCCCGACAGGTAATTGCCGTCCTTTTCAAGATGTGATTATAGAATTGGGAGCCAGATTGGGGCTACCAGCTTTTGTTGATGATAATGGTAAAGCAAAATATAAAGACTATCCTGATTTTATCTCCAACTATGAAACCGAACCTGGCTCTGGAATTGGATTTTTGGCTGGTTGGCGTGGAAATAGTGGTGAAAAGTTTATGAAGGGTGCACCAAACTCCAGGCAGTGGGAGATGTATGAAAAAAATGACTGTTTTTACCACTATAAGCTTCCCCGCTCTTATCAGTATATGCGTAATTGGAATCAGGGATATCTACAATGGGCAAGGCATCACGGATTAATTCGCGAGGCCAAACCCATTAACCTTCATATATATTCGGAAATTTTACAAAGTTTCCGCCTGGCTGCTCAGGGCAAGGGTCCATCTGCACGTCGTCCACCAGAGCGGTTAAGAGAGCGTGTTGAAACATTTTTTGACCCGTTACCATTCTATTATGAACCGTTGGAAACGCAGTTGATCAATGCCCGTGAATATCCTTTAAGTGCCATTACCCAACGGCCCATGGCGATGTATCACTCTTGGGATTCCCAAAACGCCTGGTTACGCCAGATTCATACCGAGAACTATCTGTTTGTTAATCCCATAGTGGGGCGAAGTGTTGGCTTTGACGATGGCGATTGGATCTGGGTGGAGTCTCCATGGGGGAAGGTGAAATGCCAATCCCGTTTTACCGAGGCGGTAGAGCCTGGAACAGTCTGGACCTGGAACGCCATAGGTAAAGCCTCTGGTGCTTGGGGGTTAGATGGCAAAGCTAATGAGTCTAAGCGAGGATTTTTGTTGAACCATTTGATTAGCGAAGAGCTACCCAGCCATCAATCGGGAGATGCGGTTTCCAACTCTGACCCAATTACAGGACAGGCTGCATGGTACGATCTTCGAGTCAAAATCTATAAGGCAGAGAAGGGTGATGAGACGTGCCAACCCAATTATCCCACCATGGACCACTTTCCAGGTATGAAGAGTTGGGGAAATAAACTTCGGGCCTACTTTGCAGGTCAAAATTAGGAGTGGGTAATGGATAAAAAGAGAAAAAAACAGCTAGCCCTGGTTATCGACCTTAATGTCTGCGTGGGTTGTCACGCCTGTGTGACCAGTTGTAAACAGTGGAATACCTCTGGTTGGGCAGGACCATTAACTGATGTCAACCCATACGGAGAGAACCCCTCTGGTACATTTTTTAATCGGGTACAGACTTTTGAAGTTGGCACATATCCTAAAACTGATTTGATTCATTTTCCCAAAAGTTGTCTCCACTGCGAGGATGCCCCTTGTGTTCCTGTCTGTCCTACGGAGGCTAGTTACAAACGGGAGGAGGACGGCATAGTTTTGGTGGATTATGATAAATGTATCGGTTGTAAATACTGTTCCTGGTCCTGCCCTTATGGGGCGAGGGAGTTTGATGAGGGACAAAAGGTGATGAAAAAATGCACCCTTTGTGTGGATCGGATCTACGATAGCAACTTGTCGGAACAGGAGCGACTTCCTGCTTGTGTAATGGCCTGCCCAACTAGTGCACGGGTTTTCGGCGATATTAACGATTCCGATTCCCAAGTATCACAACGGATTCGGGAGCATGGTGGGTTCCAATTGATGCCGGAGTGGGGAACAAAACCTTCTAACCACTATCTGCCTCGCCGCAAAACAGTGGTATCCATCCAGCCAGATCAGCTGGTTCGTGCGGATAATCCGTTGAAAATTGAGGGTGAACTCTCAGTTCCTGGTAAAGATGATAGGAGTTTGGATGACTATACAAGCTGGTAGTAAAAGAAGGAGTCTGATATGAGACCTGCTTTTTCAGTAATCTTTTTGACCACACTGATAGGTGTAGGTCAAGGGATGTTTATTGCGCTTTTTTCCGCTCGGGTTTTTGCCTCTTTGACTGGGTTGGAACTGTTGGATGCCAACTGGTTTTATGGGGTGGGCAGTGGGTGTGCTTTGCTCTTTATGGGTGCAGGGCTTTTTGCCTCATTTTTCCATTTAACCCACCCTGGTAGAGGGATCTATGCATGGCGACGCTGGAGAAGTTCCTGGCTTTCACGGGAGGTAATTCTACTGCCCATGGTTATGGTGGTGATGGCTTTATCAGCTATGTCCCACTTTTTTGCCTGGGACCAGTTTTTCTTGAAGTACAGTGGGGTGGATTTAACCTGGGTACTCAGTGGGATAACCGTCCTTCTCTGTATTTTGCTCTTTATTGCAACGGGAATGATCTATGCCAGTGTGCGATTTTTTCAAGAGTGGGCAACGCCGCTGACAGTCATAAACTATCTGCTTATGGGATTGGCTTCCGGTTATACCTTGGCAGCAGTTTTTGCTCATACCGGGTTTAGTAGTGGCTACTCATTGGGAGAGTTTTTACTATACAACGCACTGCTTTTTACGGTTTTGGCGTGGGCATCAAAATTTTGGGCACTGTCTCGGAACCGAAGATTGCAGCCCAACTCCTCCATGCAGTCAGCTATTGGTGTGCATCACGGTACAATCCGCCAACTAACTCGTGGCTTTACTGCCAGTTCATTTAATGTTCGGGAATTTTTTCATGGGCGGACCCCGGCAACTCTTTTTTGGATTCAACGGCTCTTTCTAACTTTCTCTTTTATACTGCCTGTTATACTGCTTTTAGTGGGAAGTTGGTTGAATTTGATACCTTTCATATATAGTGCATTTGTTGTGCAAATGTTGGGTTTGCTATTAGAACGTTGGTATTTCTTTGCTCAAGCTAGACACCCACAAAACCTCTATTACCAAAATGTTGCTTAAGCATACAGATTTAGCAAATATGTGCTCGTTTTTGTAAATAATGTGCCCTATTTGGTAAATATTGTTTAAAAGCAACTCTCAAGAAATGCTGAAAATCCATTGCTAAACTTAGTTAAGAGGTATACTTTTTTTTGTATAGTTTTTTTATCCTTGTTTTTAAACAATAAAAAGATATATAAACGCTAACGTATCTGAGGTTTCAAGTTACATGTCACAGCTTGCTATTCATAAAAAAACACTCATTGCTGGTCTTCTTTTCACTATCGCATGTCTTTACACCATTACTTTGGTTCCTAATATTCAAGTGGCTTGGGTGGTGGGGGTTCTATATTTAACCATTTTTCTTTTTGTCTTTGAGGTGGTGGGGGTAGATGTGGCAGCTATACTGGTTATGGTATTGCTGGGGCTTAGCTCGCTCTTTGCTCCGTTAATGGGGCTGGAAAAGGGGTTGGTTGATAATCAACAACTCTTCAATGGTTTTGCTTCTAACGCTGTTATCTCTATCATTGCTGTGATGATCATTGGAGCGGGTTTGGATAAAACCGGTATCATGAGCAAAATGGCTGTTCTCATAATGAAGGTGGGTGGAACCTCTGAGAAACGGATTATTCCCATCATTTCCAGTACGGTAGGAATTATCTCAAGCTTTATGCAAAATGTAGGGGCTGCTGCTCTTTTTATTCCCGTTGTAAGCCGTATTTCTGCCCGTAGTGGACTTCCTTTGTCGCGGTTGCTTATGCCCATGGGATTTTGTGCAATTCTCGGTGGTACTGTAACCATGGTTGGTTCCAGCCCTCTTATCTTGCTGAATGATTTAATATTAAACTCCAATGCGATACTGCCTCCTGAAAACCAGATGGAAACCTGGGGGCTGTTTTCCGTAACCCCCGTTGGGTTGGCTTTAGTAGCGACAGGTATTATCTATTTTATCGTTGCTGGACGCTTTGTACTGCCCACCTCTGGAGGCAAAGGTGCAATGGCGGTTAGTCCCATGGACTATTTTCAAGAGATCTATGGCCTTGATTATGTGCTTTGGGTAGTATCCCTCCCGAAAAAAAGCAAAATGGATGGCAAGACACTTTTTGATGTAGAGCATGACGTAGACCACCATAAAATTCGCGTAATTGCTGCCACCCGTCTAACTGGTCAAGTTGTTATGGGACATAACGGCATGGATCGGGATTTTTTACTGAAAAATGGTATGCAGTTGGGTGTGATGGGAATTAAGGAGGAGATTGAAGACTGGGCTAAAGATTGGGGTTGCAAAATTCACAAAGATCTAGGTGTTTTCTCAGAAGCATTGTCAGATTCCCAAGCAGGAATTGCAGAGGTGGTCATTCCTCCTGGTTCAAATATGGTTGGTAAGAGCGCTCGTGATGTCTGGTTGCGTAAACAGACAGGTCTCTCAATGGTGGGTTTGCACCGCAATGGTGAAACCATGCAAGAGGGAGAGGGAATTCGTTCCCTACCACTTCAGGCTGGTGACACTCTGGTTGTACATACCAGTTGGGAGAGCTTGGCCCGACTGGAGAAAGATCATCATAATTTTTTGGTTGTTACCTCGGAATATCCCAAGGAGGAGCTAAGACCTCACAAGGTGGGGTGGGCAGGTATATTTTTTGCGATTGCCCTATCTATGGTGCTCTTTACCGACCTCAGGCTCTCCGTCTCACTTTTAACCGGAGCCCTTGGAATGATTATTTCGGGAGTTCTCGATATTGACGAGGCATACGAAGCGGTAAGTTGGAAGACAGTTTTTCTACTTGCCAGCTTGATCCCTCTCGGTGGTGCTGTTGAGACATCCGGTACCGCTGCATGGATTGCAAGTGGGGTGCTAAGTGGATTGGGAGAAACTCCCATTTGGGTATTGCAGACTGCTATTGCAGTTTTGTCTACTTTTTTTACTTTGGTTATGTCAAACGTAGGAGCGACTGTTCTTCTCGTACCTTTGGCGGTCAATATTGCGGTGGGGGCTGGTGCTGACCCTGCGGTTTTTGCTCTTACAGTTGCCCTTGCAACTTCCAACTCGTTTCTCATTCCAACCCATCAAGTCAATGCTTTGATTATGGGGCCAGCAGGATACCGGGTAGCTGACTTTATGAGGGCAGGGGGCATAATGACGATACTGTTTCTGGTTGTATTAATGGTCACCATGGGAATTGTCTACTGATATTTCATACCTACTAGAAATTCCCTTCACGCTAAAAAGAAATCAAGAGATATTATCTAGATTCGGCTGTTGTTGCTATGCGCTGCCAATTGCTGAATCTAGGGCTCTTATTCCCCAAGGGTGCCCTGTTCAAAAAGCCATTTTGAGTAGCTTTTATCCTCCACCAAGATATGACTGCGTAGCCAATTTTTCAGCAACTTGTAGATCTGTTCCGAGGTTTGTAAACTATGATTATGAAAATAGCTGCGACGGATTCCTGAGACCTCTTGGGCAAATCGGTTGTGGATCTGCTTATGAGTTATATACTCCGGGTATCCTTTCTCCATTAATAATATTTCCTCGCGCTCGAAATGGCGTACGGTATAGTTGAAGAGTTCATCCAGAACCAGTTCAACCAAGACCGGGTCACCTTTCTGGTGGGAACGGCTCAACTGATTGATCACAGCTATCAGGGTTTTATGGTCGTTGTCCAGGACTGCGATACCAACGCTCATTGCCTCTTCCCAGTGCATTACCGTAGTCTCTTCTCTTGCGGCCATGACTATTTCAAATGCTGCTACTACTTTGGGGTCGAACATGGTGCCTGATTTTGCCATTATAAAGGCATGGGCCTTTTCCTTGGGCCATGGATCTTTATAGGGACGCCATGAGGTGAGAGCGTCATAGACATCCGAGACAGCAACGATCCGGGCCTCCAGAGGGATTTCCTCTGCTACCAATCCCTTGGGGTAGCCACCCCCTTTGTACTGCTCGTGGTGATAACTGGCGATACGCACGGCCATCTCCAAATAAGATTTGCTCTCCTGGGTAGCCTTGATTTTCTCCAGCAGATTTCCTCCCACTTGGGGGTGGAGCTTCATGATTGCCCGCTCTGAATGGTTTAAGGGTCCTGGCTTTAGCAGAACTTTGTCAGGAGTAGAGACTTTGCCAAGATCATGGAGCATGCTGGCAATGGCGATCTGCTCCATAAATTGAGCATCGATCACTTCGTTACCCTGTGATTGTAGTTCAGAGGCGATTTCATGGGCCATTCGGGCAACGCGGATGACGTGTTCACCGGTGTTGCTATCCCTATTCTCAGCCAGATCTGCCAAAGCCATGACCATGGTTCGGTTGGAGCGTTTTTGCACATCCAGGGCCAACACGGTCTTTTCCACCGCCATCTCTTGCAAGTTCATGGCTTTCTCCACCGATAATCGATGGTTGATCTCTTTTTTTATCTGTCCTAGGATGCGTCGGGTCAGAAAAAGCCCAACTAAGGCGAATGTTGCAGCTAGATAATAGAGCAGGGTGTCGTAAAAGCCTTTGCGCAAGATCAAAATCTGCTCCAGTTTTTTGGCTTTTTGGCTGTGTAGTTGTTGAAAAATCTGCACATCATTGAACAACTTGACGATGGCATCGTTGGAGGATTCAAAGAAGGGATCAATGCTATCAGCCACCATACTTCCCTGCCAGATTTTATTGAGTTCCGTCACATCCAACGCTAACCGTCGTTGTAATCGTCCCAATGAGTCATCTTCAGCCATGACCCCTTGGAATCGTATTGCCAGTTTGCCAATGGCATCAATTTGCTGGCTGATGATCTGGATATGGTTGAACTGAAATTCTGGTAGTCTGAGCTTGTGATAATCATCAATATCACCTAGATGCTCCTCAGCGTGATGGGCACGTAATTGGGTGATCTCCTCCTTGATCCGCGCAGCATGACGGACGGTGTTAAGGTGAAAGTGGTTGATGATGTTCTCTTGCTCTACAAAAAGGTGATTGCGCCAGTGGAGGTAGCCAATTAAGGCTAGGGCCAGAACAATGATGATGGTAATCAATAAAAAAATAAGACTACGAATGGGATAAAGTCCCGTCGATTTTGTAACCGTGTTTTCAGTCAGCCCCATAACATCCTCATCACCAATAATTAAGATGGAATATCCCTCAACCTATCACAAATATCGTCTGTGATAAAATATACAGGATTATTGCAGATACTTGAAAAATTTTTTCTTAATATTTTAACCTAGATCTCCGGTAAAAAATTATTGGACAGGGCCACAATATTCTACGAGAGTGTCGGATAGAATATATGAGAGTGACTGCTTTAATAATTGCTCATTTGTTTTTCTAATGTGTTTTATTTCTGAAAGTTCTCAAGTAGATCAGTAATTTTCTTAAACTGAAAATCATCAACTAATTTCTCAAGTTTATTGGATAGTTTTGAATGTGTCTGGCTTAATTTGTTGATTGTCATCATAAG
The DNA here is from genome assembly GCA_015232795.1 of Magnetococcales bacterium. Lineage (GTDB taxonomy): Bacteria > Pseudomonadota > Magnetococcia > Magnetococcales > JADFYX01. Next base: position 11,264 of record JADFYX010000015.1, on the reverse strand, counting down.
AGATTCAAAGTCTCCAGCTACAGCAGCTTTATAAAGATTTGAAATAGTTTGCTTGGGTAGGTCAGAAAAATCGTTAAGAGTCAATTCGTGATCTTGCGATGGAGGATTATTTAGTGATACCTGCTCATCAAGTAACCCACGAATTCTTTTGGCCATTTCAGACTGGTTATAGGGTTTTGCAAGAAGATTAGCGTTGAATCTGGCCAACCCGTTCTTGGCTATAGTCTTTTCGGTATATCCAGATGTGAGCATCACTTTGAGGTCAGGCCTGTCGGAAACTGCTTGGTTGGCAAGTTCATAACCATTTAATCCACCTGGCATAACAACATCACTAAACAACAGTGCAATATTGGGTTCCATAGATAATTGTTCTAAAGCCTCTCGTCCACCTCCCGCAGTTAACACCTTGTAGCCCAACGACTGTAGCGACTCTTGTGCCAGTTTTACCAATCCTTCTTCATCATCCACAACAAGCACTGTTTCAGAGCCACTAGGTACCGTTTTTTCAATATCTTCTTTTATCTCATCTTCATGATTTCCTATATCGCTCTTGGGTAGGTAGAGCCGGATAGAAGTTCCTGCACTAATTTTAGCCTCAGAGTAAACCTTGATGTGTCCCTCAGTTCGTTTGATAAAACCAAATACCTGGGCCAAACCAAGCCCTGTGCCTTTGCCCTTTGGTTTAGTGGTGAAAAATGGCTCAAATATGTGTTCCTGAATTTCATGGGGTATACCATCACCTGTATCACTGACAACCAGTTGCACATAATTTCCAGGCTTTACACCGGGGTTGATTGAGCAATAGGCATTATCCAATGTGCAGTTAACTGTTTCGATGCTTAACTGGCCATTGCCGTGCATAGCATCGCGTGCATTAAGAATTAGGTTTAGTAGAGCATCCTCAAAATCTCCAATATTTATTTTTGTCGACCATAAATCCTCTGCCAGATGCTGATAAACTTCTATCTGAGGAGTAATTGAGCGAGCTATAAGATTCTCTTTAGCTTTGATTACACTGTTTATATTTATAATAGAGGTGTTATATGCTTGGGGCAGAGAAAAACTGAGTAACTGCTTTGTCAAATCTATTGCTCGTTTACTTGATTGCTCAATTGCCTCAATGTACCCATATTTTTTATTCCCTTTGACCTCTTGGAGTTTGAGTAACTCAGCATTTCCAATTATGATGCTTAAAATATTATTGAAGTCGTGGGAAATTCCACCAGTGAGTTGCAATATGGCATCCATCTTCTGAGAGCGACGCAATTGATCTTCTTTTACCAACCGTTCTGAGACATCTCGAATTAAACCGTAAAATCCTAATGTATTACCGTCTGTAGTCTGAATTTTTCTTCCAAGGGTTTCTCCCGGAAATATGGTCCCATCCTTTTTTTTGTATTTAACAATATATGGCTTAAAAGATTCTGCAACTGAAAGGTTGTAACGCAACTTTCCTTGTCTATCAAACTCACTTTTGCTCTCATAAAAAATGCTAGTAGATTTGCCTTTTACATCATCCAATTCGTACCCAAAGAGATCGGTAAATCCCTGATTAATTCCAGTAATTAAACGTTTAATATCAACAACAACCAGTGCATCGGAAATGCTATCTATTAACGTCTCTAACTTGTGCTTTGCCAGGCTCAATGAATTTTCAGCCCGGTGGCGCATCAATATCGTAAGGATATCGTTGGCAAGAAGTTGTAGTTGGTTGACATCGTTTTGATCATACGGTGTAGCCTTGTTTCCTACACCAAGAATCATACCAACCTTTTTCTGATCCATGCCCGGCACACTCATATGTCTTTTGAGTGGAAAATGCCCTTGGGGTAAACCACGCTTATCATGTTGATTCGGGTAATCATTATGGATCACTGGCTGTTGTTGGCGTAGGGAGTCGGCCCAAATTCCAGCACTGACCACAGGGTAATGCATGTCATGACCTTCTACATGGCAGTTTTCCAAGGTTTTCTTGCTCCAACTTACCAAGGTTATATCTTCCTGATTTTCAGACACAAGATGTAAGTATCCGACCTCGCTTTTAGTAATGGTGACAGCAATTTCCAAGGAGCTGTTGCAGAGTTCTTTTTCCGTTAACTCTTGGGCCTCACGATTTAACTCCATGAGTAGTTGTAGGCGGAGCTGATTGTTTGCACTGATGGTTTCATAACTAAGTCTTTTGGTGACATCCAAAGCCTGATGTACCATGCCCTGAATGCCTTCTGACTCTTGCACGGGAGATAAATTAACGCTCCACCAGCACTCTTGGGCCGGATAAAAGAGCAGTTCGTCGGTCAATGGTTGCCCATCGGTTATAGATTGGCATACAAGACAAGACTCACGAGAAATGTTCTTGGGATGCAGGAGTGAATGACACTCCATTCCTTGCAATTCACTTTCAGATAACCCTGTTAGCTTTTGCACTGCTGGATTTGCAATTTGGATAATACCATTGTGGTCAACTACCACTATAGGTTGAGGAATAGCATTATAGGTACTGGAGTTGCGAGCCATAGTTCTATAAGGCGATGTTAAAGTAGTATGAATGATGGCACGAGCGATGAGCCAGAAAGAAGAGATTTTCAGTAAATGGCCAATAAGATTAGCTGTCCCGTATGGGCTTGTATATAGAGTGAAAGCCAACTCCGCACTGATGGTCAGGGCTATGGAGGTCAGTGTCAGTAGCAGGATTAAAGGATCTATAAGACTACGGCGGAGTAGAAGCCAAACCATTGCAACCGCAAGCAGTAGCATAATCAGGTATTCACTCCAGATCTTAAAAGGTGTCAACCCATAGCCAGACACGAAGGTATCAGGAAATAGTCCCGTAAAAATTAAATACAGCAGCAAGAGTGCCAAGACACCATAGGCAGATACAGCTCCTAAACGTATCACCTTACGGGATAAGAACAGTGGGGCTGAGAACAAAAGTAATGCTTCTAGATAGCGAGCCGCCAACCACAACTGCGAGCTAAGATTTGGGGGTTTGCTCAACTCGGGAAAAATATGTAACCCTGGGAAAGACAATAGGTGGAACAGATCCAACAGACCAATCCATAGGTATCCGCATCCCAAGTACATGAGAAAGTGGTTCTTGGAAAATTGAAAAGTTTGCCAGACTACGACCCCCATCAGCAATGCGATGCTGATGGCTAAAAATTCTGATAAGGAATGGTAGAGAAGGTAGTTGTATTTGCTAATTGGAACAAGAATCGCAATCAGAAAAACAGGCGTCACCCAAACCCACGGACCCCCTATTCTAGTCGAAATGTTTTTTAGGTTCTCCACTCTTCTCTCCAAATATTTTTGAGATCCGGCAAGAGTTTTCCAGACACTAAATTACAAACTTTTGCTATTTTGTGCTAGGTATGATGGTAACTCTGTCAATTACCATCATGTTGTAAATCAAAATGCCTCTGGGCTTTCCCGATGCTATCTGGTGAAATACCTTGGCGTCGCAACTCTCGCCATATCCTTTCTGCTTCGTCTTCGTCACCACTTCGGTGGCATGCTGTACAATTCTGGTAATTACGGATACCTTCTTCCAAATGTTCATGGCGAATTTTAGAAGGAGAGTGCTCATGACAACTATAACAGGTATAGCTTTCAAAAACGTTGTTCTCATGACAATCAGTACACTTGTCAGGGTGGTGACGATCAAAACGAAACAGACGAGTATGATCAAGGGTAGCCGGTTTCCATTTTTTCATTCCATGGCACTGATCACATTTTTTGCTCATCTCTTTGTGTAAATTATCCTGTGGAGGGTTGTGGCATTTCTGACAGGATTTCTGCTCAGTTGCAATCAATAATGAATGGTCAAATATATGGGTAGCCTTTGCTGTATTGGCTCCTACGTGATCTGTATGACAGTTGGTACAACGGCCTTCTTGAAGTTGCTGATGAAATACGATTTTACCACTTTTATCAACTCCAATTTTTGAAGGCATATGACAGGTGATACATTTTTCATCACTGGGTCCCAGCAAAGGGTCATGACACTTAAAACAATCTTTCTCAATTTTTACATGACCTTTGATAATTTGCCCCGGATTAAGAAACAGCATCGGTTCCTGCAAGACGGCAAACAGACCGGAGGCTAGAAATATAATTGTAATCGCAATCCATTTCGCCATTTCACCACCTCCAGAAAATAATGGCTGTTGTAACATGAAGGAGAGTAAGAAGTGTGAAGATTATGGTGATGGGAATATGAACAATACGCCATTTTTTCATCAGATCAACAACCAGTGAATCCCAATAAAGATGGTCATCTATCTCGGCAATGCTCATCTCCATATCGAGCAGATTTTTTTTCCTCTCTGATACTATAATCCGGGATTTTTTTAACAGATATTTGCCAGTCAAACCGCTAGCTACGGCCACCAACATGGAAGCCATAGCCAACCAAGGCAGTAATGCGTTGAAATGGATGCCGCCATGGACAAGTACCAACATTGCACCCAACCAGGAGAGAAACTCATGAAGACGGAGGAAAAAAGGTGCACGACCCCACTTGATTAATTTTCGTTTACGGGCTGAATACAGAAAGGATATAACGAGTATCCCGGTTCCCGCATAGCCAAAATACCGTCCCCATTGCAAATGACCACTCCAATGCAACCCCCAATCCACAACCATGGCTATCAGAACGATGGATATAAAGAAGAGGCTATTCCAAAAAGCTTCACGAGTTGTTTCCATGGTTTATCTCACAATTGCTGGCAATTTTTATGGCATTTTAGGAGTTGCTAGATTTTTTCCAGAAGAAAAACATGTCGCGAATGCTGCCATGACCAGCAAATTGATGGAGAAAACCCATGGCGGCATGAGCGCACAGATAGACCCACATGAGACCGCCAAAGGCTTCATGCACCTCCTTGACATCATGGAGCCAACCTGTCATTCGTCCTCCTTCCGGTGGTGCATTGAGAAAAATGAGCATTCCAGTTACACCAAGCAGGAGGGCTGCTGCAAGCCCGAGTCCCTGAATTGCATTGGCTAGGGGACTTGGTAAATCGCTTTGGGGTAGTCGCAGACGGATCATATGGCTTGCGTAACGTTGTCCGTCTTCCCATATGGGACGGTATCGGGATGGGGTCAGCCATGGGAAAAGCTGGGTAAAGGGTACATTACCCTTGCGAATAATGGCCCAGAGCCAATGTAGGATTAATATCCCAAGTAGAGCCAAGCCGAGATATTCATGAATTTCATAGAACTTATCCCCAAGACGACCCGGTTTGGGATGGGTCATGACCAAGCTAAAAATAAGTTGTGCTGAAATGCCAATCGCCAGAAAAATGTGCAGAAAGCGGCTAAAACGGTCGTAATACATGGAATGTTTCCTTTTTTGTAGATTTTAGTGAATCAACGGCGTCCAACCGGGATGGTCGAAATACTTGACTTCAGGATCCAGACGACAGTTACTGACGATAAAATCAACATGTTGCTGAAGCTGTTCAGCCAAGGCTGCATATTCTTCATCTCTCATTTCTCCTGTTATGTTGTTGAATTTTTTTTGTTAATTGCAGTGTGCTTCATATGTCATTCAGTAGGAATTGTAGAGCGTTCGTACCATTCCTTGGTGGCTAGTGTGATACGCACCAATGAGAGCATTACTGGTACTTCCACAAGCACACCCACCACTGTGGCTAAGGCTGCCCCAGAGGTGAAACCGAACAGACCGATTGCTGTAGCTACTGCCAGTTCAAAAAAATTACTAGCTCCGATAAGTGCGGAAGGGGCAGCTACGCAATGGACCTCGCCCAATTTCCGGTTGAGAAGATAGGCCAGACCATAGGTAAAATAAACCTGGATAAGTATGGGCACAGCCAACAGTAGAATGACCAATGGTTGGGCCAGGATTTGTTCTCCTTGAAACCCGAACAGTAGCACTAAGGTAGATAACAGTGCTAGCAGAGAGAGTGGACCTAAGCGTTTAAGAGTAGCTTCCAATGCTTTTTGCCCACCGATACTCAGCAGGCGTTCCCGCCATATATGGGCAATAATCAACGGCACGACGATAAACAGTCCCACCGATAACAGCAGAGTTTCCCACGGTACGATGATGGCTGATAGCCCCAAAAGTAGTCCGACGATGGGAGCGAAAGCAAAAACCATGATCAGGTCGTTTAGGGCCACCTGGCTCAATGTGAAATGGGGTTCACCATCGGTAAGGTTGCTCCAAACAAAGACCATTGCTGTACAGGGAGCGGCTCCTAAGATAATCAGCCCGGCGATATAGGATTCTATCTGGTCTGCAGGTAGCCATGGTTTGAACAGATAGCCGATGAAAAACCAACCCAGAGCCGCCATGGAGAATGGTTTCACACCCCAATTGATGAATAGGGTAACACCGACTCCTCTCCAATGTTCCCGCACTCGGTGCAGAGAACGAAAGTCTATTTTCAGTAGCATGGGTATGATCATCAGCCAGATGAGAAAGGCCACTGGCAAGTTAACCTTTGCCACCTCCATGTTTCCCACTGTTTGAAACGGGCCGGGAAACATGTGACCCAGGCCGATTCCCGCCACAATACATAGAGCCACCCAGAGGGTCAGCCAGCGTTCAAATACCCCCATCTGCGCCGCTATTTTTTTTCCACTGGCAGTAACTTTATGTTGTTCACTCATGATTTGTTTGTCTCCTTCAATATCATCCTTCGATTTTCCGAAGATGAAAGACTGGTTCGAACCTCAATGATATCGCGAACTTTATCCAATAAGCGGGTGCAAAGATCCTCGGTATCTGCATGAACTTGCTCTATCGGGGAATTTCTATCCACCTCTAAAACCAGATCCAAGATGATTCCATTCATTGTATAGTTGGGGTGCAAGCGGACGATTCCGACAATGGGGTGTTTATCTGGGATCTCATCATTTACCAATTTCAGCAGATCTTCCCGGCTGGATAAAATAGGAACATCCTCATCCAAATCATCCTCAGTATCAATATGCACCATGGCATCAGTGACAGCATCCACTTTATGGAGCAAGCTATGTCTTACCTTCTCAGCAATTTGGTGGCCTTCAGATACCGTCAGACACTTTGGAACAACAACATGAACATCAACGTAGATATCCGGTCCTAAACGACGTGGGGTAATAAAATGAGCCGATAATACTTCTGGAACTTCATGAACAAGATCAAATATTCGCTCTTGAATTTCTTGATCAATGGCTTTGGTAGAATCGGTTAATTCACTAAATGTCTCGCCGATTAGCTCTGCACCGACCTTGCCCAAGATAAAGGCGACGGCAATTGCTGCCAGAGGGTCAAATATCGGCCAGCCCATCATGGCACCAGCAATACCAATCAAGGCTGCAATAGAAGATATGGCATCCGAACGTTGATGCCAGGCGTTAGCTATCAATGCCTTGGCGTTTAATCGTCTTCCAACTCTAATGGTGTATTGGAACAGTGCCTCTTTACTGATTAGAGAAATAAAAGCAGCTAGAAGCGCAATGGATGTTGGTGGAGTTAAGTCTGGTTGACGCAGGCGACTTACCGCATCAAAACATATGCCAATAGCCACGATAAGTAACACTATGGCAATTAACTGGGTAGCGAGGGTCTCAAACTTTCCATGCCCATAGGGATGCTCTGTATCAGCCTCTTTTCTTGCCATACGCATACTAACCAGTACAACACCGTCCGTGACAAGGTCAGAAGCGGAATGGATTCCATCCGCGAGCATTGCGGCTGAATTACCCAGAATTCCGGCTATAACTTTACCGATGGAGAGTATGATATTAACAGCTACGCTCAAAAGAGTTGCTTTTCGGGCTGCGAGGTAGCGTTCTTGTTTTAAAGCTTGGGGGTTGGTCACTTGGTACGTTCTCCTATTATTTGGTTATGACTTCATATTGCGGCCACTATACACAACTCAACCTGACACCAAGCTGAAGGGGAATTTCAGGTTCTTGTCAGCTTGTCTTTGATACCTTCTATCCAACTCGAAACTTTTCAGGAATAATGTGTCATGGGACCAATTAAAATATCAATAGCAGTTTTTATAGTATTTGTCTGGACAGGCGTTATTGCTGATGCTGATACTCAAAAAATGGGGTTGGCAGTGGAATCAGATGGTATTATTGGTCTGGAAATGGTGCTTGTACAGGCTAGACAGCAATTTCCTGGACGTATACTCAAGGTAGAGCTAGAAAATGATGAAGATGCTCTTTCTGGTTCAATCTATGAGGTTAAAATACTGAAACGTGATGGATCTGTCATAGAGGTGGAGTATGATGCTAAGACATTGAAAGTGCTTGATGTGAAAGGGGATGATTGGCAAAACCGTCAGCTTCCTAAATAAACCTAGAACGCACTGCCAACTGCCGAATCTAGGATAAATGGAAAAACAATTATGCGTGTGCTCGTAGTCGAAGATGAACAGGAGATGGCTAACCAGATTGGGGTATCATTTCGCCAAGCTGGTTATGCAACGGACGTGGCTTTTGATGGGGAGGAAGGGCATTTTCTGGGAGATACTGAACCGTATGATGCGGTTGTTCTTGACCTTGGGTTACCAAAAATGTCTGGGCTTAAAATTCTCGAACAATGGCGATCAAATGGTCAGATAATGCCAGTACTAATTCTCTCTGCAAGGGATACCTGGCGGGAAAAAGTGACTGGACTACGAGCTGGTGCTGATGATTATCTGGCGAAGCCGTTTGAGATGGAGGAACTCATAGCTCGTATAGAAGTGCTTGTCAGGCGTCAAGCTGGTCATGCCAAAGCAATTCTGCTGTGTGGTCATCTCAAGCTGGACACAACTACCAAAAAATTATTCCTCAATGATCAACTTATCAATCTTACTGCTTTGGAATATCGACTGGCTGACTATCTCATGCACCATCCTGATTCGGTAATTTCCAAGACGGAGTTGACAGAGCATATCTATGAAATGGATTCTGACCGGGACTCCAACGTGGTAGAGGTTCTGGTCAAACGATTACGCAATAAAATTGGTGCAGATCTGATTATTACCCACCGGGGGCGTGGCTACCAGTTGTTTGCAGATAATGACTAACCGCTCCTCCCTGAAACTTCGGCTAGTCGTATCGTCAGCGCTATGGATAGTTGTTGCGTTGATGATTACGGGAGGGCTGATTATCTACCTGTTCAAGGGGCATATTGAGCAGCGCTTTGAACATCAACTCAATGACCATATGGAAGAGTTGGTAGCGGTTAGTGAAATTGATGATGTTGGAAAGTTGATACTCACATGGGAACCATCTGACCCCCGGTTCAATCGTCCCCATTCAGGATGGTATTGGCAGATTGTTCAAGATGGAGAGGTAACGCGACAGTCCCGCTCAATTCTCTCGGAGCATATTCCTCCTTTGGGAAGAAACCGGGTAGAGGATGGGGTAATTTCAGGCATGGGACCAGATGGACAACCGCTACGCATTCTTGTGCGAACCATCCATCTTCCTAGAGCTATCATATCACATGTTTTTATCGTGGCAGGTCCGGTATCTGATATTTTGGATGACATATATAAATTTGCAACCAGTACGGCTATTGTTTTGGTTGTACTGGCGTTGATTCTTATCGGTATCATGGTATTGCAGGTTGGCTATGGTCTTGGACCATTACGGCGGATTCAACAATCCCTATCTGCGATTCGAATCGGTCATGAAAAGCACCTTCCCGATGATTTTCCCATTGAGGTCCAACCTTTGGTATCTGAGTTGAACAGTTTGATGGACTACAATACAGCCCTTTTGCAACGTGCTCGTACCCAAGTTGGAAATCTGGCACATTCCCTGAAAAATCCAATAGGTATCGCTATAAATACGGCCAAAGAGTTGGAGGGAGAGCAGGGGGAGAGCATGCGTCGACATTTGCGTTGTGCTGCGGATAACATAACTCGATACCTCAGGAAAGCCCGTATCGCCGGAACAGGAAATGTTCTGGGTGCTTGTGCGGATCTGGAAAAAGTTGGTCTTGATATAAAATATTCCTTGGATATTTTATATCAAGAAAAAAATCTGGATATTCGGCTTGATGGTTTGCAGGGTATCATGGTGCGTATGGACTCTGAGGATCTTGAGGAAGCTTTAGGAAACTTGATGGATAATGCCTGCAAATGGGCTACTCACCAAATAACAGTAAGAACACTGGAAAAGTCGGAAAAAATCACTCTTTTGGTTTGTGATGATGGGCCTGGGATTCAGCCGGATCGCTTGAACCATGTTATGAAACGTGGAATACGCTTAGATGAAAATGAGACAGGTGACGGATTGGGCCTTGGTATTGTTGAGGAAATCATTACCCTCTATGGCGGTACTTTTGTTATGGAAGAGGCAAAAGGTGGAGGGTTACAAGTAAAAATCACGCTTCCCCGATTTATTGAGTGAAAACGATAAAATGGCCTGTTTGATGCAGTAAGTACTCTGAAGACAAATTTTTGTTGGAGTATTTATATGTTAAACCCAGACATGGACATAGCTACATTCAATCGGATTGTCTCATCCGGTATAGTTATGCCTGTGCATAAGCCAGCAAAAAGATTGCATAAATTTGGTAGTGCTATGGTTGAACAAGATACCTTCGGAATTATTTTAGGTAAGGTAGAACGAAAAATGCAACAAGATGAAGATAACGGATTTTTGGCAAAAAAAGATGGGATCACATACCACTAAGAAGAAAAAATAGACAAATTTATTCCTATCCGTCCATTATTTGGAATTTGCAATAAAAAAAAGGCAGTTTGCAAGCTAAAGCTTACAAACTGCCTTTTTTGTTTATTTTTACAATCCTGGACGGGATTCCATATCCATATCAAGGGAGTCAAGAGTATTGGTGAGAGTTTTGGCATGCTCGATCTCTTCTTGAGCAAGGTCAATACAATATTGCTTGAATGTTGGGTCAATTACTTCATCAGCTAATTTTTCATAGGTTTCTTTTGCACTGTTTTCCATAGAAATAGCAAACTCTAGTACCTCTTTCATACTACCTGTCTTAACAAGGTTTGATCTTTCAATATCTACCCCTTCATCTTTTTTGATCAACTCGTCAAGGTAGGCTTGGCTATCAAATTCTTTTGTTGGGAAGGCATTTTTAAATTTATTAACAAGATCTTGAGCATGATCATCTTCCATGGAGGAAAGCTCAATAAATACCATCCTTGTGTCATCATGTTTTGTCACTTCAGAAGCCAAGGAATAAAAGGCACTAGCAGTTACTTCTGCCGCAATGGCTTTTTTTATTAGCTTAATTGTCTCTTCCATTAATTATTTCCCTTAATATAATTAGT
>JADFYX010000159.1 GCA_015232795.1 Magnetococcales bacterium | reverse complement strand
ATACGGCCCATAATAGGATCAAGGCTTAGCATCTCCATATCTTCAAGTTTTTCTAGGGAGTCCATAGATATTGAAATTATGTTTCTGCAACCATGAAAGCTACCAACGGAGCCGAGACTCTCTTCGGGTTTCAGTCCGCTTTAGATTGTGCTGAAACCTTCTTGTTGGAGCATATGGCACAAGAAAAAGTTGATCCATTGGTGGGACATGCACGGGTTACATATTCTATCATCCAACTCATCCGTTACTGTGGTCAGCTTAAGGGTAAAGATCTTTGGGTGGCATATAGATTTATAGCTGATTATCTGAACTCAGACCCTTTACGCCGTGGTCTTTCCCACTACGCCCCAACCTCACCTGGTGAAAGTCGTCTGCTGCCATGGTTAATGGAAAAAAACTTGGCAGCTTTAACTATGGCAGTCTGTTATTATAAGGCTACAAAACGCTATGGGAGGAGTAAAAGTGGCTGATTCGGCACAGCTCTTTGATAGGATATTAAACTCCCAAGAGCCAATAGTTATATTTGGTGCAGGCATTGTAGGAGATGCATTAGCTAAACTTTGTGCTGTCGCAGGGGTTAAGGTTGCCTCTATCTGTGACAACAACATAAACAAGGTTGGCAAAAAGATTGCGGATATCGAAATAATCCATGTCACCTCTATGAAGAGCGCATACCCCAAAGCCCTCTTGCTTATTTCCACTGCTGATATTATGGATGTTGTAGCCCAGCTAAAAGGTTTGGGTTATGAAAATTGGCTAGCTGCTGGCCCCCTGCTACGCTCATTTGATCTAAACAGTGTAGAGTTTGATGCCCCATTTGAGTTTGTAGATTTTGCCGTCAGTACCTGCGTGATGTGTCATGATGGCTATCTGGACCCTGATAAAATATTTCTTAGAAGTGTAGATGTCATTATAACTGAACGCTGTTCACTACGTTGCCAAGACTGTTCCAACTTAATGCAGTATTATGAAACCCCCAAAGATTGCGACATTAACGAGGTGAATCTTGCAATAGAGGGTTTGTGTGAGGTTGTTGACGACATCAATGAGTTTAGGATAATTGGTGGAGAGCCATTTTTAAATAAAAATATGTGGCAGGTTTGTAATGCTTTAGCCAAACAGCCAAAAGTTCGCAAGGTTATAATCTATACAAATGGAGCTATAGTCCCCAAAGGAGAGAACCTTGCATGTCTTAAAGATGATAAAATATTGGTATTAGTTACAGACTATGGCCCCTTGACCAGAAAAACTGCCACTGTAATAGAGATATTTAAAGCAAACGGTATTGCTCACTATGTACAACCTGCACAAAACTGGACCCAATGTTCAAACCTAGTTAAACACAATAGAACAGTTAAAGAACAGACCGCGGTTTTTACCCGCTGTTGCGCTAAAAACCTTTTTACTCTCTCCGCTGGTAAATTTTTTCGCTGCCCATTTATAGCAAATGCCGATAGATTGGGCGCAACACCTGATATTAAAAGCGATTATGTTCAGATATTGGATATAGATTGTGATAGCAAAGAGATTAGAAAACGTCTGCGCAACTATCTGTATAGTGTTCCCTATCTTGAGGCTTGCGACTACTGCAATGGACGTTTTTTAGATGATCCAACGGTAACACCAGGAATTCAGGTAAAGAAACCTCTGCCATATAAGCTTTTAAGGCAGGAATAATAGAAAAAAATAGCCCAGACTATAAGATATAGCTGGCTTACCAAGATAGATTGTAACTAAGTGATAGGATAATAAGGATCACACACCATGGCTGAACAGCAAACCTGCAATATTCTATTTATAGTACCACCACATATTCCCTATAACGTTTATTCTTCTCCCAAAAACAACATCCGCCATATTCCAAAAAAAGATGGCAGAATGTTTGCCCATTTAATAAGCGATATGCCGTTGGGCATTCTTAGCCTGAGTGCATATATAAAAAAATATAGTGTCAATCATATTAATTCACGCCTCATTGACTATAATGTGGAGCTAAACGAATTAGAGACATTTGATTATTGTGATTTTAATGACTTTTATATCCAAGAGATAAAAAAAAACCTCAACGGATTTTCCCCAGATATTATCGGTATTTCGTCTCTTTTTACCTCCTCTTATCAAAATCTGTTGGACTTGATCGCTATAAGCCGTAAACTCTGCCCAGATGCACTTATTATTGCTGGTGGCAGCGTACCATCCATATTACAAAAAGAGATATTTGACAATAGCCCCGGCATAGATGCCCTGTGTTATGGCGAGGGTGAAAAACCTCTATTGGGTCTTGTTGATGCCATCGATAGAAAAGCCTTTTTAGAAGAGCATCCAAGTTGGATTACAGCAACAAAAAACCAAAATGGTTTTTCTCCAGCCAACGATTTTATTCTTGATCTTGATGAAATTCCCTTTAGTGACTACGATCTATGTGACTCAGAAAAATATGCCAAATATCCTGCTGTTACCGCATACGCTGGAATAAAAGAGAGGCAGACCAACTATTATGTCATGTCCTCACGTGGTTGCCCTTTTAAATGTATCTTTTGTGCTGCCCACAAGGTTCACGGGCGCGATGTTAGATTTCATAGCCTGCAACGGGTAAAAGAGGATCTAACTCGCTTGCGAGACAAACATGGAGCTACCATCATCGTCTTTCAAGATGACCATATAATGGCTGACAAAAAACGGGCCTTGGAGATAATCAAGTTTGTTGATCGTGAAAAAATTAATGCCTTTTTCCAAAATCTTGCGGTTTACGCACTCAACCGCGAGATGCTAGAGGCCTTGGCAAGTGCTGGTACAACACACCTTAATCTATCCATAGAGTCCGGTAGTGAGCGGGTTTTAAAAAAGATCATGCTCAAACCCTTAAAATTGTCCATAGTAAAACAGGTAACCAGCGATTGCCGTGATTTGGGTATCTATACCGCTGGCAGTATATTGATAGGCCTGCCGGGAGAGACCAAAGAGGACATAATGGAGGCCCGTCAGGTACTCAAAACCTTGGGGGTAAACTGGTATGTGATATTCTGTGCCAGCCCCCTTATTGGCAGTGACATGCATAATATCTGTACTGAAAAAAATTATCTAAAAGATAGTGGTATGAGTGGTGACTACAGCAACGCAGTAGTAGAAACTGAAGAGTTTACCGCCGAATACATCCAGGAAATGGCCTATATAATGAACCTGGAACTAAATTTTGTAGAAAACAGTGATTGCCGTCTAGGAGATTATCAACTAGCTCTAAAGGGATTTGAAAGTGCCATAAGAGCAAAAAGCGACCACGCCTTTGGATACCACTTTGCTGCCATCTGCTATAAAAATCTAGGCCAGATCGAAAAAGCCAATAGCTACCAAAAAAAGGCTCAAGATATTTATTCAACAAGTGAATATTGGCGCAACTATTTTAAAATGTTTAATATTGAGCCTTAAAAATTTTCATGATACTCATTTATTTTAATTTTGCAAACCTTGGGCTTTTTTAGGAATGCTCAGGGTCAAAACGTCCTCTTTGAAATCCATTTTCATTCCATTTTGATCGACATCACCTGGCAGCGTCAGATACTTTTCAATAAAACTGGAAAACATGCTATGGCTGGAGTATACACCCTGACCTTTACTCTCACCTTTACTGCTACTCTCTTTTTTTGTCTCTGCTTTTATACTCAGTTGTCGTCCCTCAATATTTACTTTTATGCTTGACTTTTTAGCACCGGAAATTTTTCCGCTGACTATGTACTTGTCATCCTCCTCTTTAACGTCAAAATCTGAAACAGAGCTAAAACTAAAATTCTCAATTGTATTAGGAAACCTGCCAAATCCACCCCCCAGACCAGATCTTTGCATCCAGGCATCCATCTGTTTTTGTATCTCTTCAAGTCTGGTAAAAGGATCTTGTGAAAACCCCTGAAACATATCTCTTCCCAAAGGAGTTGACGGATATTTTGGTACAGGAGTAGTTCCAATATCTGGCTGTAAAATAGGCTCTTCAGTTTTCAACTCATTAACTTCACTAAAAAGGCGGTTGATAAAAAAACCCTGAACACCAATGATAAAGATAAGAAGAGAGAAGAAGACAATCGTCCACCTCTTCCTCTTCATAAGTTTAAATGAAGGTTCTATTTTCATTGGAAGATTCATGATCCCTACTCCCTTGTTTTCTGATTCAGATTCCTTAACTGTTTAATTGTATTATAAAAATATAAAATTATATACACTGTTAGGTTATGCTAAAATTTGACACTGTTTTGAATTGTTACCAACGTCCTTAATCCACTGTAGTTTTTTACTGTTTTTTTTACACCACATAATCACATCCTCCTCAAAGGTGTCACAATCCGCTGTCACTATAAGAAAATCCCCAGGTAACATACTGCTAATTTTTACGGTCATATTCATAAGCAATTGAGGGGATTTTAATCCCTTAAAATCAAATTCTCTTTTTGCCATTCTAATCTCTCCAGTCCAATAATGTTGTCTATTCTGTATACTATTAAAAATAGGCAGTTATTATTTTCTAAGGTTAGTGAAATAGGTATACTTCCTATTAGTAGCAACCTTGCACAATCAGATAGGTACATTTTTTTTGTTTGCAAGATTATTTTTGCAATAATTTTTTTAAAAGTTGAACAGGCCCATGGATTGCTATATTGCATGATAGAACAAAACAAAATGGAATGAATTTTGCTTTTCTATCATGCAGTTAATCAATGATTTTGAAAAAATATTTGTAATGCAAAATTTATTTTTTTCTTGAAACTAAATAATCTAAATGCTATCTATGTTGATTGAATGCGCAATGTTGCGCCACAAACCAATAAAAGGAACTCATCAAAGAGATAGGAGAAAAAGGAGACCTTTCAATGTCGATAAACACTCTCGCCATTCATCGTTCTTCGAGTCTGACTGTTCAAGACAGAGATTCTCGATTTCAAAAATTCATCAAGCATGCCTATGAGGCTCCACTTCTTAGCGAACAAGAGGAATTTGAGCTTTCTACTCGTTTGCAACAAAAAGATGATCTTGATGCCGCTCACAAGTTAGTCCACTCGTACCTCCGATACGTTGTAAAAATTGCCAACGAGTACCGCAACTATAAGCTATGTATGTCTGATATGGTCCAAGAAGGGACTGTTGGTTTAATGCAGGCGGTGAAAAAATTTGATCCCAAGCGTGGAAGTCGCTTATCTACATATGCGGTTTGGTGGATAAGGGCTGCAATTCACGAATTTATCTTGCGTTCTTGGCGTATGGTTAAAATTGCTACTACCCAGCTAAAAAGACAACTTTTTTTTAAACTTCGCCAAAGCAAAGACTCATCAGCTCCCCTCAACATGGAAGAGGCAGAAGAGTTGGCAAAAAAATTTGATACTAATCCTGAAATCATACTTGAAGTTGATAGCCGCATGAGTGGAAATGATAGCTCTCTCAATCAACCAGCTCTGGATGATGATGTGGAGATAATCAACTTGATTCCAGATCAACGCCCCAACCAAGAGCATGAAATTGCAGCGAAAGAACAGTGTGAATTCATGGGAAAATTGATCGCTAAGGGATTAAGCAGGCTGAATAAAAGAGAGAAAGATATCATATCAAATAGGTTTTTAACTGAAAAACCGGAAACTCTAGAAACATTGGGAGAGAAGTTTTCGTTAAGTCGAGAACGCATACGGCAAATTGAAAAATCTGCATTGGATAAACTCAAACACTTTTTGCAAAACACCCCTGGTGGTCGTGATCTGTTATTGGAATCTTAATTATTTAGTTATTTCAGAAGACATCATTGTTTTTTTGAAAAATTAACAGACTGTACAGAAAATATAGCTTGCAAAAAGATTAAAAAATACCGATGCTAACACATGTCAAAAGCCACTTTTCAACTGGAGTTTTTATGAATACCATGGATCTTGTACCTCACTTTCCGGGCT
>JADFYX010000158.1 GCA_015232795.1 Magnetococcales bacterium | reverse complement strand
AAACTTGTATCGATAGACCACCACGGCGACGAATACGCTCCATATCCATGCCAACATTACGCAAAATTTCGAGATAACCCAGCTTTTCCATTTCATAAAAGGTTAATAGTGGAGTTGGTTTAATGGTTTGTTCTGGTATGGAGGTAAAAATACGCCTCTCTTTTTCCCTTGGCAGAGCCATGCGGAGTCCTAAAGGGAGCAGATAAGAGTTTTGTCTTTGGTAGATATTATGCCATGCTTTATAATGTTGAGGGTGAAAATGGCCCATTTTGGCATCGGAGTTCATGATGATGATGACTTTAAATGGGTCTAACTCCCTTTTATATGCCCGGCGTTCCTCGAGAGCGGATACCATGTCAACCAAGCTGGTTAACTGGATTATTTCCCGCTCGTCTTCTGTCAAATTGTCTACAACTTCCTTTACATCAAATTTCATAGCTCGCTGTACAAAATCGCCGTAGAGAGTCAAGCCACCATAGCCTTTGCCTTCTACTGTTGCGTACCATTCGTGATGTAAAAGTGCTGATAACATTATTAAATCTGGTTCTACCCCAGGTCTGTAGAGCATACGACAGCCAAACAGAGGGTGAAATTGGATCTCCTTCCACTGTTGATTATTTAGCTTGTTGGGACAGTCCAGAGTATCAATTTTTACCTTAGCTTTGCCTATATCGTGATTTATCAACGCCATGGTTGCTCTGACAATTTTAGAATCAGACCATTTCAACTCACGACCGATAGCCATAAGTTGAAAAGCTGCAATCAAGCTGTGGCGAACTGTGCCGTTGTGATGTTCGGTCAGAATAACCAGTTTTTTGATGGAATTTGTGTTAAATAGATCTTCAATATCATCAAGATTATCCCGGATTAACTTTTCAAGGGATTGCATCTGCTTTCTATTGGTTAGGGCTTTTGCGACATCTTCCATATTACCATCATCATTTGCAAAGACATTCCCTATTAAGGAAAATGTCTCTTCCATATATTTTATGGATGCCGTGACAGTTTTTTTGGTAGGTTCTTCCAATATCACTTCGGCAAAAAGTGTTTCAATGTTACGATTGTAGAGTTTTTCGATTAACTCTTCTGTAATGACGGTATGTTTACTGACGAGTATGGTGGGGTTGCCTGGCTCTTTTATATCATAAGTGAGCCTCATGTTATCTAGGATGGCAGGGTCATAGAGTTGATATTCACCATCTTTGAGATTTTTCATGAGGCTTAACCGATCAGCATTAATGGAATTGAATCTTTTAGATCAACCTCCAGACTATATTATATAAGCTTAATTGTACACCATATTGATTATCATCAATTAAATTTTTGTAGGTAAAATATAGCTGAAAGCTAATTGTTGCGATTGAAAATTATATAGTTTTGGATCTTTGTAATGCGGTTTTCCCTTAAAAACAGTCTTCTTACATCTCTTCTGCTCTTGTCTTCCCTGCTTTTTTGCCTTGTTGTTGCAGAGCTAGGTTTACGATTGGCTGATTTCTCTTTTTATTGGCCTCTATCCAGATCACCAGACCATATAACAGGATGGTCGGCAAAACCTGGCACAACAGGTTGGCAGCGACTTGAGGGGGCAGGGTTGGTGGAGATAAATGAGGATGGCTTTCGAGATGTTTTTCACACAGAAAATTCACCCATGGATGTTTTTCGCATTGCTGTAGTGGGTGATTCTTTCACAGAGGCGGTTCAGGTTCCACTTGATAAAATCTATTGGAGCAAGCTAGAAAAACTGTTGCCCCAGTGCGCCCCGGCAAATGCAGCCAAAAAAATTGAAATATTGGGTTTTGGTGTTAGTGGTTATAGTACGGCACAAGAGTTGTTGGTGATAGAAAAGCGGATTTGGAAATACCAGCCAGATTTGGTAATTCTTGGATTTTTTACCGGAAACGATCTGCTAGAAAACAGCAGAGCTTTGGGTGGTGATGCCATGCGTCCTGTTTTTGAATTAAAGGATGGTGTCTTACAAAAAAATATGGATTTTTTACAATCCCAAGAGTATATAGCTAAAAACAGCCTGTTTGGAAGGTTTAAATTAGGAGTGATGAGTCGTTTCAGACTTGCTCAGGCCATTGCCTTAGCTCACCATAAATTCCTCTTGTTAAGTGAGATAAGCGAGAGTAAAAATATGCAAATAAACGATGTTCAGACAGAGCCGGGAATTGATGTGAAAATTTATGCACCTCCAACCGATGAAAAATGGCATTCTACATGGGAAATAACCGAAGCTTTACTTAAACGGATACATGAAGAAGTTAAAAAACATGGTGCAAAATTTTTGCTTGTTACTATGACCAATGGAGCACAGGTTCACCCAAACAGTGAATTTAGAGAATATTTTAAAAAACGTCTTAATATTCCAAATTTATTTTATGCCGATGAGAGAATCAAACAAATTGGAATAAAACATGGTTTTCCTGTCTTAAATTTAGCAATAGATTTACAAAAATTTGCTAGCCAAACGGGTGTCTGGCTCCACGGTTTTAAAAATTCCGCAAAAGGAATTGGCCATTGGAACGAAAATGGTCACCTCATAGCAGGACAAAGAATTGCTTCATATCTCTGTTATAACCATGAGCTGTTAACAAAATAGTTGGTTTGTTTGGTGGATGGTATATACTTTTTATCGTAAACATTGAGTTGAAAATTACAGAGCAACTATTTTCTATAAAGAATAGAGAATAAAATATTATTGTCTTTAAAAATGCTGCAACAACAATGGATAAAAGGATTGTAAACCAAACATATGGATAACAGTTGGATGGAGAGATGGGCAGATAAGATTACTACCCCACAAGAGGCTGTAAAAAAGGTTCGTTCTGGTCAACGGGTGTTTTTAGGTTCTGGGTGTGGTGTTCCAAATGCATTGGTAGAAGCATTGGTACAGCGGGCAAAAAAGCTTGCAGATGTAGAGATTATCCATGTTTTGTCTTTAGGAAATGCCAGCTATACCCATGAAAAGGTTCAGAACACCTTTTCAGTCAACTCATTTTTTATCTCTGACAACGTCCGTCAGGTTATTCAACAAGGTCTGGGAGATTATACCCCTATTTATCTGTCAGACATTCCAGAACTATTTTCTAGTGGTCAGTTGCCTATTGATGTCGCTATGGTGCAAGTGTCACCACCAGATAACGACGGCATGGTTAGTCTTGGTGTTTCGGTAAATGTCAACACAAGTGCTATTAACAGTGCAGACCTTGTTATTGCTCAGGTAAACCCCCTTATGCCACGTACATTGGGAGGGGCACTGTTACATGTGGAGAGTCTGGATTTAATGGTTTTTGTAGAGGAGCCCATAGCTGAAGTTTTCCAACCTTTGGCCTCTAATGCTATAAAACGCATTGGTAGCCAGGTTGCTGCTCTGGTTGAGAGCGATTCTACTATTGAGGTGGGAATAGGGCTGGCATCGCAAGCTGTATGGCCATATCTAAAGCATAAAACTGGTCTAAAAATTCACACTGAAATGATCTCTGATGCTATTTTACCTCTTATTGAATCTGGAGCTATACACACAGCAGATAAAGAAGAGAAAACAATAATATCCAGCTTTGCCTTGGGCACTCGCCGTTTATATGATGCCATAGATAACAACCCGGCTTTTTCTTTTGAATCCACCGAGTTTGTCAACAATCCTGCTCGTATTAGTGGTTACCCCAAAATGATCGCAATTAATACTGCTTTAGAAGTAGACTTAACGGGGCAGGTATGTGCAGATTCGTTGGGTGAAAATTTTTATTCTGGTTTGGGGGGACTAGTTGATTTTAACATCGGTGCGTCTCACTCCGAGGGTGGTAAAGCAATCATTGTTCTGCCTTCTACCGCCAAAAATGGCTCTATATCCCGCATAACCTGCCAATTGAGCCAAGGCTCAGGTGTGGCCATTACCCGTGGTGGTATCCATTATGTGGTAACAGAGTTTGGTGTGGCATATCTCCATGGGAAATCCATTCAAGAACGTGCCGTTGCTTTGATAAGTGTCGCCCACCCAGATTTTCGTAGCCAACTCATGAAAGCTGCCATTAAAGCCCGTTATCTAAGAAAAGAGATGTCTGAGGTTGAAGGAATGGTTTTTGTTGGTCCACAAGCTTTAAAGGCAACCATGGAGCTACCGGATAAACAGAAAATTATTTTTCGCCCTTCCCATCCATCAGACAAACGGGCGATTAAAGAGATGCTTTACTCTTTGTCTAACGAATCCATATACAAACGCTTTATATCTCACGTGGAGCAGTTCCCTTTTCAAAGAATAAAAAACTTTCTCTATGTAGATCATCGTGGAGACGAGGTTGTAGTTGGTGTTATTCCCAAGAAAAAAAAGGGAGAAAAAATTGTCTGTGTGGCAGGGTATTATCTTGACCCCACAAGCAATCGGGCGGAGATAGCTTTTATGGTGAGTGACGATTGGCAAGGCAAAGGTTTGGCCCGTTTTTCCTTGCAGTTGTTAATCACTGCAGCAATTAGAAATGGACTGCGAGGGTTTACTGCCGAAACCCTGCCCAGCAACACCTCTATGCGCCATGTTTTTGAAAAAAGCGGTCTTAAAGTATCAAGTCGAATGGAAGATGGAATGTTGTTTTATCAGATGGATTTTTAAATCCATAACATTGACTTTATTCGTGAAAATTAAAAACCTTATAGCCTTCACTACGAACCAGTTCATCTCTTTTTGCTAGCATAAGATCCTCCTTTGCCATCTCTGCCACTAGTTGGGCAAAGTTGGTTTTGGGGGTCCAGCCTAATTTTTCTTTGGCTTTTGTAGGATCTCCCAAGAGGGTCTCCACCTCTGTAGGTCTAAAATAGCGTTTATCTACCTTGATAATCGCTTCTTTGCTACCATCAAGATAACCTTTTTCTTCCAGACCTTCACCTTGCCAGCTAATTTGCATATCCAACTCTTTGGCAGCGGCATTAACAAAATCTCTCACCGAATATTGTTTGCCAGTAGCGATAACGAAATCTTCAGGTTTATCTTGTTGCAGCATTAACCACTGCATCTCTACATAATCTTTAGCATGGCCCCAGTCACGTTTGGAGTTTAGGTTGCCAAGGTATAGGCAATCCTGCAAGCCAAGTTTAATTCTGGCTAGTGCTTTGGTGATTTTTCTGGTAACAAATGTCTCGCCCCTAATTGGAGACTCATGGTTAAACAAAATGCCGTTACAGGCGTACATACCATACGCTTCTCGATAGTTTATGGTAATCCAATAACTATACAACTTAGCAACTGCATAGGGAGAACGGGGGTAGAATGGGGTTTTTTCGTTTTGGGGGGTCTCCTGAACATTGCCAAATAGTTCAGATGTAGATGCCTGATAGAAGCGTACTTTTTTTTCAAATTTTAGAATACGAATTGCTTCTAAAAGCCGCAGAGTTCCCAGAGCGTCGGAGTCGGCAGTATATTCGGGTGATTCAAAAGAGACAGCAACATGGCTTTGGGCTGCCAGATTATAAATTTCATCTGGTTGGACATCTTGAATTATGCGAATCAAGTTGGTGCTATCGGTCAAGTCTCCATAGTGGAGAAAGAAAAGTTTGTTCTCAACATGGGGATCTTGATAAAGATGGTCTATTCTATCTGTGTTAAACAGGGAAGCTCGGCGTTTTATACCATGTACCTCATAGCCTTTTTTCAATAAAAACTCGGCTAGATAGGCTCCATCCTGACCAGTTACACCAGTTATCAATGCTTTTTTTCTTTTTGTGGTTGCCAAGTGTAAATATCCTCATATTTGAAAAATAAACAGTCAAAAACTACATAGTTGTTGTTCCTATTATAAATTAAACAAGAAAAAAAGCTTTTATTATTATGGGTCAAGGGAGATTATCTCCCTTGTGGGTTTGGGCAAAGCCCAAGGTTTTGCTTTTTGTCTTTATTTTCAAAAGCGAGGGGGTTTGGGGGGCTGCAAGCCC
>JADFYX010000157.1 GCA_015232795.1 Magnetococcales bacterium | reverse complement strand
CCGAATATATGCTTTTTTCTTTTTTGCGCTATTTTTGTTTTTTGTTTTTAGGGCAGACTTTCAACATTTAAAGGGCTATGAAGTCTCTCTGTTTCTTGAGATCGATCCTTTAACCGCTCTAGCAGCTTTGCTGACAAGCCACACCCTTTACAAAGGTTTAGCCCTCTCATTGTTGGTTTTGCTTCCTACCCTTTTTCTGGGGAGGTTTTTCTGTTCTTGGGTATGTCCTTTGGGGATTTTAAACCAATGGTTGAGCCATTTTGCCAATAAACGCCGACCATCCGAAGAGTATAAGGTCAACAGTTACCGACCCATATATCGCATTAAATATTATATTCTGGCTCTTTTATTGGTTCTGTCCGCTTTTGGCATGTTGCAGATTGGTTTGCTGGACCCTATCGCCTTGCTATACCGATCTTTTACCGTTTCTGTTTTTCCGGCTTTTGATAAAATTGAGGCAGGGATCTATCTAAAAGACCCCCTATTTAACGGTGGAATATTTATCTCGACTCTCTTTTTATTAATTATTTTAGCTAACCGTTTTATAACACGCTTTTGGTGTCGGGTTCTCTGTCCGTTGGGGGCGTTGCTTGGTGTCTGTTCCCAGTGGTCACTACTGCGAATTCACCGGGATGTGGAAAAATGTACTGATTGCTCCAAATGTTTGCAATTCTGCCAGGGTGGTTGCGACCCCGATGATGAGTTGCGAGTTTCTGAATGTCATGTTTGTATGAACTGCCTGGAGCAGTGTCCCGAGACAGCTTTGCATTATGGTTTAGCTAATGTGAAGAGTTCGGTTGCTAAACCGTTGGATATAAATAGACGGCGTATGTTGGAGACCGTGGTTGGTGCTGGGCTTCTATTTCCTATGTTGCGTAGCTCAATCAGTGCTCATGCCTCTCCTGCTCCTACGGTCATCAGGCCACCTGGCTCTTTAGGAGAGGAGGAGTTTCTTGCCCGTTGTATCAAGTGCGCTGTCTGTATGCGGGTCTGTCCCACCAATGTCCTACAACCAGCTTTGCTTGAGGCTGGCTTTGAGGGAATATGGACCCCAATTTTAATTAACCGCCAAGGTTATTGTGAACACCACTGCGTACTCTGTGGTCAGGTATGTCCCACGGCTGCCATTAGACCAATCTCCATTGAAGAGAAAATCGGTAAAAAGCCTTTTGAAGAACCCATTAGCTTGGGAACCGCTTTTTTTGATCGAGGTCGCTGCTTGCCATGGGCTATGCAAACCCCTTGCATTGTTTGTGAAGAGGTTTGCCCAACCTCACCCAAGGCTATATGGTACAGGGCCACAGAAGTAAAAGACCGCAACGGCAAAACAAAATTGCTTAAACAACCATTTGTAGAACCAGCGGCCTGTATTGGTTGTGGTATCTGTGAAAACCAATGTCCGGTTACCGATAAAGCAGCAATTCGAGTAACTTCTGTGGGTGAAAGTCGCTCCAAGAGTAACCGGATGATTTTAGAAGGTAAAAAGGTGGTATAGATGGTGCCAACCCTGCAAGGAATAGATGTTAAATATTCAGTGCTTTTGGAATTTTTACAAACATTTGAGAGTGCCTTGATAGCATTTTCCGGTGGTGTAGACAGCACCTTTTTAGTAGCTGCTGTAAAAGAGTCTGGCATCCCATATCTTGCTGTTACTGCGCTATCTGCCACTATGCCATCCCAGGATCAAAAAGATGTCAGGATTGCCATTGCAGAGCTTTCCTTAAACCACAGTTTTATTAAAAGTGGCGAGCTTGATGTTGATGATTTTGTAAAAAACTCACCTGAGCGTTGTTTTTATTGTAAGAATGAACTGTTTGATCTGTTGACTAAAAAGGCTAAAACAGAAGGCTATGCTGCTGTTTTTGATGGCAGTACAGTTGATGATTTGACGGATTATAGACCAGGAACAAGAGCCAAAAATGAGTTTAATGTAATAAGTCCGATGCAGAAAGTCGGCTTGAATAAAGATGATGTTAGACAGCTTTCTAAAAAAATGGGGCTTAAGAGTTGGGACAAGCCAGCTTCTCCTTGTCTCTCTTCACGGATTTCATATGGTGAACCGATTTTGCCACAATCTTTACATATGGTTGAAAGTGCGGAAAATGTACTTAGAGATATGGGTTTTGGCATTTTACGCGTCCGTAAACAGGGTGAAACCGCCCGTATAGAACTGCCAGAAGCGGATATTGCCCGGCTTATAGATGCAGATTTGCGAAAAAAAGTGAGTGAGGAGCTGCTTAAAATCGGTTTTAAATTTGTCGCCTTGGATCTGGAGGGGTTTCGCAGCGGAAAACTAAATCGTGTTATTCCTCAGGTTGATACAGTTGGTGGTTGAAAAACCTGGATCAACGGCGGTTAATCAGGCCTGCCACATAACCAGCACCAAAACCGTTATCAATATTGACCACCGTCACATTTGATGAACAGCTATTCAACATTCCAAGAAGTGCCGTCAGCCCCTGAAATGATGCTCCATACCCGGCAGAGGTGGGTACGGCAATTACCGGTTTGTCCACCAATCCGCCAACTACCGACGGCATAGCCCCTTCCATACCTGCCACAACTACGAATACCCTTGCTGTGCGCAGCAACTCTTGGGCAGCTAATAATCTGTGCAGACCAGCGACACCTGCATCATAATAGGTCTCAACCTTTGCTCCCATGAGACGTGCAACTAAAGCAGCCTCTTGGGCAACTGCAATATCACTGGTTCCCGCGCAAAAAACCCCAACCAGCCCTTCCTCACTGCTCTTATTAATCTGCCGATATAGACATCTAGTTCCCTCTGCCTGTTGGAGTTGGGGAAACAGTGTGGTTAACTTTGCAATCCGTTTGCGTGAAAGTCGGGTGATTAAAAGGCTGTTATTATGTTCTAAAGCCCTCTCAACAATCCCTTTTAAATGTTTGAACTGTTTGCCATGAGCTAAAATCACCTCTGGAAAACCGCTACGTAATGCCCGGTGAGTATCCAGACGTGCAACCACATTACCATTTTGACTCAATGTGTCCGTGGGAAAGCGTTCTAATTTTGCCATGGTCTCCTCCACGGTGCTGCGCCCTTTGGCTAAGTCACTCAGGAGGATTTTAAGTTGTTCAGGAGACATCGGTTTTTCCTATTAGTTCTGCAAGAAACGGTGCTAGTTGTTGTTGGCTCATGGGTAGGCTCCACCCCTGTTTTTTGGCAATTTCTGCCAAATCGTCATGTTCCAACCGCCATACCCCACCAGCATCCTTAATGCGGATATCTCCCCAGGGTGTTTGCAGTTTTTTTTCAGAGCGTGGCAAGATGAACCGTTCCATGGTGGTAAAGCGTACGCCCAATGCAGTGCTGTGGGCGAGTATAATTTGTGCTAAACTTTTCTCTTCTCCCAATTTGCATACTACCTCTATGCGAACGCCAGGACGACCCTTTTTCATGGTCATGGGAATTAAAGCCACATCCAATGCTCCCGCAGCAAATAGCTTGTCCCACAGAGGGCCGTACCACTCAGGATTCATATCATCCACATGAGAAGAGAGAACTGCGACACTCTCGCGGATTAAGTCAGGTGTGGTTTGCAGGGAATCTTGTTGTGCAAAAATACGCAACACGTTGGGTCGACCGGGAATTTTCCGGCTACCCAAGCCGTAGCCGATTCTATCGATACGGGTTAGATCAAAAGCCCCGTAGCTATCAGCCAAGGTAACAAGTATGGCAGCTCCGGTGGGGGTAACTAATTCAGACTCTACAGGATCATGGCGAATAGGCACGCTATATTTTCGCAACAACTCTGCCACTGCCGGAACCGGAATGGGTAATCTGCCATGCTGACAGTTGACAAAACCAGCACCTGTTGGAACAAGAGATGAACTGATTGAGTCGATTCCCAAAGACCAGACGGCAAATGCAGCACCACAGATGTCAACAATGGCATCTACGGCCCCGACTTCATGAAAATGAACCTTTTCAACGGAAATACCATGAATCTTTGCTTCAGCTTCGGCAAGATTGCTGAAAATTTTAGCAGCCATCTCTTTGACCGCTTTATCAAGAGCAGAGCTGTTAATTATTTGCAATATTTGCTGCAAATGACGATGTTTGTGTTCATCAGTGGTAATAACCTTCACATGGGTTCCGCTAATACCACCGTTGTGACCCTCGGTTATTTCCAGTGACCAGCCAGAAATATCCAATGTTGCAAGGGCAGCATTCAGAGCTTCACTATCTAAACCAATTTGTAAACAGGCTCCCAAAAACATATTACCTGATATGCCAGATCCCAGATCGAGATGTACTTTCATGCAGTAGCTCCTAGATATTGCTCATGTTTTTTTACTAGGCATATTGGCGAAACCTATTGATAGCCTCAATTAGTTGAGTCTTGCGGACAGGTTTTGTTAAATAGAAGTCACACCCTGCAGCAATAGTTTTTTCTAAATCTTCCCGCAAAGCTTGGGCGGTTAGAGCAATAATTGGAA
Source organism: Magnetococcales bacterium (assembly GCA_015232795.1). Classification (GTDB taxonomy): domain Bacteria; phylum Pseudomonadota; class Magnetococcia; order Magnetococcales; family JADFYX01. Next base: position 1,492 of record JADFYX010000157.1, on the reverse strand, counting down.
CAGGCTTTGAACCAGTTTTCTTCTCATGTTTGCGAATATTACGGGTGGCTTCATAACCATCCATAACTGGCATAAGCATATCCATTAAAATAAGATCAATACTCTTTTTTCTAAAAAGTGCCAAAGCTTCAGCTCCATGTTCTGTCTCTATGATCCTATGCGGTGAGTGTTTCAAATATGCAGAAATCACCATGCGGTTCTCTTCTGCGTCGTCTACCAACAATATGGTTAGACTCTTTTTAGCTGGTTTGTCTTTGATAGGAGTTGGCACTGTTTTAAGACTAGTTGGAATCTCTTGCTGCCTATGTAAAATTGAAGGGGGAAGAGTCAGAATGATACTAAAGATGCTTCCCTCATTTATTTTGCTTTCCACATTGACGCTACCACCCATGGTATCTACCAGTTTTTTGCATATGGTAAGTCCCAGTCCTGTTCCTCCAAAATGGTGGGTTGTTAAGTTACTCGCCTGGACAAATGGTTTAAATATCTGGGCTACTTGCTCATTTGTCATTCCGATACCAGTATCTCGAACCGTAAATTTGACACGGTTATTTGATTTTTGATGGGCGGAAAAAACAACGCTGCCTGATAGTGTAAATTTGATTGCATTGTTAAGTAGATTCAATAAAATCTGCCGTATTCGATCAGGATCGCCTTTGACGTGTCGTGGTAGAGTAGGATCTATGTTGACCTTAAAGCTGATACCTTTTTCGCTTGCCGCTAAGTGTTGAATATCTGCTGTGTTTTCGATCAGCTTAGGAAGGTTAAAATCAATTACTGCCAGATCCATCTGTTCTGCCTCAATCTTTGACAAATCCAATATATCGTTTATGAGTGATAGAAGGGTTTCTCCTGCATTTTTTGCGGTTTTCAGGTGTTTTTTCTGCTCATTGGAAAGAGGGCTGTCGATTAATATTTCGTTCATTCCCAGAATTGCATTTAAGGGAGTTCGAATTTCGTGACTCATATGAGCCAGAAAAAGGGTTTTAGAACGGTTTGCCTGCTCTGCCGCTTCTTTCGTCTGCTCTAGTTTTTTGCCAATTTCACGACGAGAGGAAATATCCTCGGTTATCCAAACAAATCCTTCATCTAAATTCATCTTGTTGATTGCAACGCCACGCAGATGGCACCAAAATCCCTTTTTATCCAGACGCAGTGCGAAAAGTTCTTCTTCATATACTTCTCCATTACGCAAGGAAGGGTAGGCACGTTCCCCAAACTTGATAAAATCGGCTTCATTAGAAAAGAAAATCTGGGTTGTTCGACCCAATAGCTCTTCTGGTTTATAACCGAAATGCCGAGCCATCTCTGGGTTGACTTGTCGGATCTCTCGATTTTGATCGATAAAGGCAATGCCGACTGGGCTATTATGCAGTACTGCTTTTTGTTGATCAGACAGGGCTCTTAAACGCATTTCTGCCTGTTGGCGACGAAGTACTTGTTTGCGTAATGCTCTATTCCAAAACATTGCCAACAACAGTAAGAGGGAAAA
>JADFYX010000156.1 GCA_015232795.1 Magnetococcales bacterium | reverse complement strand
CAGCGGATCTATCGTAAAAAAAATAGTTAGATTAAAACCCAGTTAATTGTTAAAATAAACTGAAAGAGAGACACTTCAAGTTGGAGTAATCAAGTTTGACTGAAGTCCCCCAAAAAAAATTTGAGATAATTGTCATTGGGGCATCCCAAGGGGGATTTGTGGCACTTAAAGCTGTGTTAGGGCCACTACCAGCTGATTTTCCCATACCAATTTTGGTAGTTAGACATCAGGTTTCTGGAACGGACAACTACATTATAGAGGCTTTGAGTAAAGATTGCCCACTTAAGATCAAATTTGCTGAAAATAACGATCGTATAAAACCTAGTACAGTCTATATAGCTCCCCCTGACCGCCATCTATTGGTTGGTAACAAGGATTATGTGGAAATATCATCAGATAAACCTGTCAATTTTTCTCGCCCATCAATTGATTCTCTATTTAAATCAGCAGCAAAATGTTATGGACCCTCGGTTTTGGCCGTTATAATGACCGGGGCGAATAACGATGGTACTGCAGGAGTCATAGAGATCAAAAAAAGAGGGGGTACTGTAATCGTTCAAGATCCAGATTCTGCTGAATCTGATACCATGCCAAAATCTGCTTTAGCTGCTATCGAGGCCGATTATTTAGTTTGGGGAAACCAAATCGGCCCAAAGCTTTGGGAGCTAACCAGGTGAACCTATAGGTCACTGCTCTCGCTTGCTATTAATTAGAGGAAATTCCTTATTGGGTCCAAAGACATTTTCATCATTTTTAAACAATGGCTGTGAGGTCATGTAGGCTTGCAGCAGTTTAGATACCGATAGCAGAGATTTGCTGTGGGTGCGTTCGTAACCGTGGGAGGCATCCAAGGCAAAACAGACCAGGGCGGTGCGAATGTCGTTTCCAGCTTCCAGTGCCGAGGCTGCATCACTGCGATAGTGTAAAAAAACATCTCGACTATATTCGACCTCCAAATCCTGACACAGGGAGATGAGCTGTCTGGTAAGATGGCGATCAAACGGGCCACTTGAATCCTGCATGGCGAGGGTAACCCCGTACTCGCAGGTGTTCTGGTTGGGAGCTATTGTACCGTTATCCACCGAGACCATCTCTGCGATATTGCCACGCAGAATGTGTGATGCTCCAACTCCTACCTCTTCTGAGATGGTAAACAGCACGCTACATTCTGTAGGGATAGTAAGCTTGTGATCTTGAATACTCTTCAACGCCCCTAAAATACAAGCTACTCCAGCTTTGTCATCCAGATGTCTGGAGTTGATGAAACCGTTATCCATAAACTCTGTGTTTGGGTCAACCGCAATAAAATCACCCACCCTGATCCCTAACTCCCAGATTGAATCAAAGGAGTTGCATAACTCATCCACTCGCACTTCCAGGTTGGACCATGAGGTAATCTGCGTATCCACCTCTTCATTATAGACATGGCCAGAGGCTTTCTTTGGCAAAATAGTACCTCTGGTCTGACGGTTATTGTCGGAATTAATTGTTATTCGTGCTCCCTCGGCAAAACGGGCAGACCAAAAACCGATGGGAACCAGGCCAAGACGACCATCAGGGTTAATGGCTTTGACCATTGCCCCTAGGGTATCTAGATGAGCGGCAACTGCACGGCGTGGTGAGTTAGAGATACCTGCAAGACTTGCCCTGATTGCTCCACGACGGGTCAGTTCATAGTGAATCTTTAACTTATCCAACTCATTACACACCAGTTTTACAACATCATCAGTCATTCCGGTGGGGCTGGGAACCTGTAAAAGGCGGTGAAGCACATCCTTTATGTAGGCTAATTCAGGTTGTAACTCTCTCATTAAACAGGCTCCAAACAGGGATTTCTTATTGGTTTTGTCTGGGGAAATAGCAGGTCAACAAACCGTTCGGCAGTTGGTTGTGGTTCATGGTTGGCCAATCCTGGCCTTTCGTTGGCCTCTATTATGGAATAATCCTCACCCTCAACATCAGGAACCATAAAATCAAATCCTACCACCGGAATATTTAGAGCCAATGCTCCTGTCACCGCTGCTTTTGCTAGAGTAGGGTGGAGTCGGTGGGTGACATCCAGAATAATGCCTCCGGTATGCAGATTAGCAGTCTTGCGAACCTGAATGGTGGTTTCAACAGGGAGTATCGATTCAATTTCGTGACCACTTAGGCGGATACAGCGCAAAGTCTCGTCATCAATAGGAATCTGGCTTTCTCCATCGGTAGCTGAAGCCCGTCGTCGGCTCTGTTTTTCTATCAGTTCTTTAATAGTGTGCCGTCCATCTCCAGTTACTGTTGGTGGCATGCGTATGGCAGCAGCCACAACCTCGAAGTCTATCACGATTATCCGTAAGTCAAAGCCAAAAACGAGTTGCTCCACCAATATTGTTTGTGGTGAGGCGGGAATCTGTTTGATCGCTGCCATCACCTCTGAAATATTGCTGAGATCAACCATTACATGTTTTCCCTGTTCGCCGACATCCGGCTTAACTACAACCCGTTTATGGCGTTTGAGAAATTGTTTTACCTTTTGTTGATCGGTGGCATTTATCTGTTCAGGAACAGAGAGAGAAGCCTCTTTCAAGATTTTTAGGGTGGTAGATTTATCCTGGCAGCGACTCATGGCTATTGCGGAGGTCATTTCGCTTAATGATTCCCGGCAAGTTATTGACCGCCCACCAAATGACAGATTGAAATAGCCGTTTGTAGAATCAATAATATCAACAAGTATACCTCTTCTGCGGGCTTCATCTATAATGATGCGAGCGTAGACATTGAGCTTATCTTCTGGTTGTGGTCCTGAAAATAGTTTTTCATTGATACAATTTTTGTGTTTCAAACAGTAAACCGGAATCTTCTCAAAACCGAGTTTTTCATAAAGGTCGATTGCCTGGATGTTATTATGAAAAACCGAAAGATCGAGAAAATCTCGACCTTGATTTTGGAACAGTTTGGACATCTCCTGTACAATGCGCTCACCAACACCTGGATATGGACATTGGGCATCAACCGCCACTGACCAGATACTAGAGCCGTTATCGGGGTCATTTAAGGCTTTTTGGTGGTCAATACCGGTCGCAACACCTATCACGTTGCCAGTTATGTTATCTTTTGCTACCAGAATGTGTACTATAGGTGAATCAATACTCTGATGGTAGAATGACCTACTTACCCGGATCATCCCATGTTGGGCCAAAATACTATTTGCCTCAATACCTTCTCCAACTTCCCGAATCAGTTTAATTGTAAATCCTTCGGTCTTGGGTAGGTTGAGTTTGGCGGTGGATAAAATAAGCCGATAGGTGTAGGAAGGGTCCAAAAACAGCTCTTGTGGGGCGTGGGAGATAAGCACATGAGGATCTCGAACATAAAGGGCCAAATCCCGTTTTCCCTCTTGTTCTTGCAGCAGCAGTTGCACCAGTTTTTTAGATTCGAAGAAAGTTTGCCCGAAGATCAAACGGCCCCAACCACAATCTACCACAACATTCTCCAACATCTGATCTACGTCGATCTCATCGGGCAGTTCTCCCCAATGTTTAAGCGAAGCCATCTTTTGTGGGTCCAAGTTGTCTGGCAGCTTACCGCTGGACATGATCTTTCCTCTTGTTAAAGTTTATGTTGCTGTAACCAAAGTTCAAGTAGGGCAATTTGCCATAGCTTGGAGCCACGCAAAGGCGTAATATGTGCGCTGGGGTCATCGATAAAGCGGTTGACGGCATCTGCTTTAAACAGATTGCGTTGCTTGGCTGCCTGACTTGTCAAAGCGTCTCGAACATGTTCCAAGACCGTTCCCTTTAGATATTTTAAGGCCGGTACCGGAAAATATCCCTTGGGACGATCAATGACATCATGAGGTATGATGCTACGGGCAGCTTCCTTCAAAATTCCTTTGCCTTCCTGGGCAATTTTATAACGGGATGGGGTTCTGGCTGCCAACTCCACCAGTTCATGATCCAAAAATGGCACTCTGGCCTCAAGGCCCCAAGCCATGGTCATATTATCTACCCGTTTTACCGGATCATCCACCAACATCACCGTGGTATCCATCCTGAGTGCCTTGGCGACTCCACCATTTGCCCCAGAAACAGCAAAATTGCTGGCGATAAAATCTTGACTGAAATCCTGTGAAATCCATTGTGGCTGCAACAAGGATGACATCTCCTTATGGTCACGATCACAAAAGACCCGTGCATAATCCGTTACTGGGTCAACGCTTTCCATAAGAGGTGGATACCAGTGATATCCGGCAAATATTTCATCGGCTCCCTGACCGCTCTGAACCACCTTAACATGTTTAGAAACCGCTTGAGATAGAAGGTAAAAACCGATATTATCATGGCTGACCATAGGTTCAGACATGCTCGCAATGACATCAGGTAGGGTGGTAAGCAGCTCATGGGTAGGGACGGCAATTTTATGGTGGCTGGTAGAAAAATGATCTGCTATAAGGTCTGAATAGCGAAATTCATTGCCCTCTTCACCGTTAACAGATTCAAAACCTACCGAAAAAGTATTGATACCAGTTTGTCCTGCTTCCGCTAACAGGCCGACAATAAGTGAAGAGTCCAATCCGCCAGAAAGTAAAACTCCAACTGGAACATCAGCTACCAAACGGCGTTTAACTGCCAATCTAAGAGCTTCCAGGATCTCTTCTTGCCACTGCATTTCCGTTTTTTTCTCATCCCCGGAAATGGAATCGAAAGAGAGATTCCAGTAAACGCTATCGTGACGAGTGCCATCGGCTTCAAAGGTGGCAATGGTGGCAGGAGGAAGTTTTTTTACACCGTTGATTATGGTGTGTGGAGCAGGTACCACGGCGTGAAAGCTCATGTAATGGTGTAATGCAACATGGTTGATGGAACTGTCAACTCCCTCTATTGCAATAAGGGCAGGGAGAGATGAGGCAAAACGCAGCGATTTATTATCACTGTTTATGTAGAGAGGTTTGATCCCCAAGCGGTCTCTAGCCAAGATAACACGGCCACTTTGCATTTCCCATATGGCAAACGCAAACATGCCATGAAAGCGTTGAACACAACTGCTACCCCAGGCATGATAGGCTTTTATGATGACCTCAGAGTCACCAGTGGAAAAAAATGTGTAGCCTTTATCGGTTAATTCCGAGCGTAACTCTTTATAATTGTAGATACAGCCATTGAAAACGAGGGTGAGGCCCAGTTCAGGGTCGGTCATGGGCTGTGAGGCGTTGTCACTTAGATCTATGACCTTTAAACGGCGGTGACCTAAGGCTATACGATCCCGGGCAATGATACCGGAGCCGTCCGGTCCCCTAGGAGCCAGACGGTCTGCCATGGTCTGAACATTGTTAATAGAGGCAACTTTATTGTCAAATCTAATTTCACCGCAAATTCCACACACAAACAGTATTACCTCTTTTTCCCATAAGTTTTTGTTGTTTCTTCCATACAAAGCTACCCCAGTTTAGCATTAAATAGCTTAATAATCCATAAATTTAGAAGAACCTTTAATTTAATAGTATGATTTTACAGCATTATATAGATTTCTGTTTCTTTATATTCAGCAGTAGAGAATGGTTTAGGTATTATTCTTCTAGTTGATTCTTGGAGTGTTGCTGTCAACAGGAACGATAGGGAAATCCTGCCGTTTCCACTCTTCAATTCCTCCAATCAGCTCACACGCTTGTAAATTATTTTCGAGGAAAATTTCCAAAGCAATTCCAGTTCGCGGTCCAGACCGACAGATCAGAAAATAGCGTTTAGAAGAATCAAAATGATCAGAATTAAATTTTGTGGAAAAACTTTCCCGAAATAGTGTTGTATCCTGGCGGTTTTCAAGATTGTGATCGCAGGAAAAAAGGTGTGATTTAGGGATAATGCCTTCTTGTTGTTCAATAGGAGTGCGTAAATCAACTAAAACAGCATCTGCTGGTGCTGTTGTAATGATTTGTTTTAGTTGACTGGCTGAGACTATTTCATTGAATAGGGCTGTATCAATAATATTCTGTGTTTCAGCCAACTGTAAAAAGTCTTTGT
>JADFYX010000155.1 GCA_015232795.1 Magnetococcales bacterium | reverse complement strand
AAAAGACTGGCATTGGTTGCAATATTAACTAGTTTAACTCCATTGTCTTTTAACAATTTAATTCGCGCAGGCAAGCTTTTGTCTAGCAGGGGTTCACCATCCAGATATACCATCACTTTTTCTACATGGTCCCGATGCTGGCTAATCTCCTTGACTATCTTTGCAAATAGCTCTGTTGCTAGACGAGCAGTTTTTTTATTGTCAAAATCAATACCACACATAACGCAACGGGCATTGCATTGGTTGATATTTTCTATGAGAAAATATTTAGGAAAAGAGATGAGTTCTGGTTCTGGGAAATTTAGCCGATTACAGACATATTTTAGAGAATTTTTGCTCAGTGTAGCTAGATTGTCAGAATTTCCCATAATATTGTCCTATGAACAATCGTAACTTTGCCAGGTATGCCTGTTGTAGATCAATATCTGCACTATTGTCTGGTGCAAAAGGGGCAAATAGAGTCTCTTCTCTTTTAAATGGACCATTTGTTGTTTCGTGAAAAATCACCCATTCACTCCGGGGAAGTACCGTATGATAAGTGGCATCGGAAAGACGATAATAAAGATAGTCATCGGCATCAGTTGATAAGGGGATAGAGATATTGGGAGTGCCATCTTCGTTAAAGAGGACAATATCCAAAGCCCCTTGGATCATGTGAAATGATTCACTTTTATTTTGGTGGGCATGGGGAGGAACGTAGGTGTCTCTATGGAGAACTATCAACATCTCATGGAGATTGTCGTCAGGGTTGGCATGAACGCATAAACGTATTCTTTTACGCTTTGTCGCCGCAGCACGGTTTTTTAAAGTTTCTAAAAATTGCCGGTCCACACAGGTGGTTTTTTGGTCGGTATAGAGTACCTCTTCACTCTCAATTTTAAAGGTAGTTTTAATAGATTTTATCATGATTGTTTAAAAAACTTTTTAATTGTCATGGCAACATATTCCCGCTGTTTATTGCTTACTTTTTCGTTGGCAGGAATACATAAAACCTGTTGCACCAATTTTCTTGCATTTTGGCTGTTGTTACGGGTTTTACCTTTATATACAGGTTGGTCTGGCATTAGGGGTATATGTTGTATTTTACTCTCTATCCCGTGCTCTTCCATGTAGAGTTTTAAACCATCTCTTTTGGGAGTCTGAATAGTATAGGTATAAAATACATCCCGGCAATGGGGGTGATCTTTAGGTGTGTGGACTAAACCATCCAAGGCATCATGATAAAATTGAGCTGTTTCGCGCCTTCTTGCCAAAAGGGTTTCGTAACGATCTAAACGTTTTTCTAAAAAGGCGGCCTGTATTGTATCCAGTCTACCGTTATGGCTTACAAAATGGCACTCTTCGCGGTTTATTAGACCGTGATAGCGCAGGGTGTCAACTCTTTGCCAAAAATCCTTGTTGTTGGTGGCAACCATTCCTGCTTCACCTAGAGAGGCCAGACTTTTCATGGAGTTCATACTAAAGCAGCCGATGTCTCCCATAGAGCCAACATGGCGGTTGTTGTTAAGAGCACCAAACGCCTGTGAGCAGTCCTCTATAACCTTGAGAGAGTGTTTTTTGGCTATAGATATAATTGCGTCCATCTGGCATGCTTTGCCAGCCCAGTGGACGGGGAGAATGGCTTTGGTTTTGTCGCTAATAAGTGGTTCTATGGATTCTGGGTCTAAGGTGAGATCATCAAGTATATCAGCGAATACCGGAGTTGCCCCATTAATGGTGACGGCATTTGCTGTGGCAATAAAGGAGAGTGGGGTAGTAATAACCTCATCTCCATGACCAATATCCAAAGCCCGTAAAGCCAAAATAAGTGCATCAGTACCGGAGTTGACACCTGAGGTAAATTGACAACCAACACGGCTGGCAATTTTACTCTCCAGCCGTTGTACCTCTGGACCTAAAATAATGCGACCATGATCCAAAACCGCCTCAACCGCTTGCAGAAGTTCCTGGCGTTGAGCGGGGTCGGTGACTCGTAGGTCTAGAAAAGGGACTTTCATGATTGTTTAAAATATCTCCAAAGCAAATTTTTTTTTGTCCGGGTTATAATCAACTTTTTTGTAAATTTCTAATAACCCGTCCAGGATTGCCAACTACCATTGTATATGGGGCAACATCTTTTAGCAAAACCGTACCAGCACCGACAACTGCCCCTTCACCAATACGAACTTTGTTTATAACTACTGCTCCTGTATGCAGAGTTGCAAATGGTTCTATTACAACATTACCCGCTGTAACAACACCAGGGTCAATACGTACACACTCATAGAGTACGTTATGATGGTCAACTTGCGCACCAGAGTTTAACACAACACCACCATGTAGCTCCGCCCGATAGCCAACAAAAGATCTAGCATGCAAAACAGTGTTCTCATGGAGTACGGCATCTGGCATAACTGTGGCAGTGGGGTGGATTGCACTAATGAGTTCAATACCGTTTTTTTTAGCTAAAGCCATATTATCTAGACGTTGTTGTTGATCTGCAACCATAATAAGAGCTTTGTTGATATTGAGGTCAAGAAGTATCTGAGGCCACTGGAGTGCTGTTATCAAAGGACGTTTTTTAAAACTGTTTTGGGTAGGATAACTAAAAATTTTTGTCTCGCGCACAAGCTTGTCTTTAGCAATATCCACCTGGGGAGGAGTAGAGGAGGGGTTAACAAAACAGGCGACGTGATATCCCAACTCGCTAATCCAAGAGTCCACCTGCCCAGCACTACCTTCATACCAATCTATTATAGCTATGGAGTTAGGTTTTACTTCTATATTTTCGGGTATGATAACGCTATCCATGATTTATCCCTACCTTCAATTAAAAAAGATGATCAATAGAGTGGATAATCTCTACTGTTTTTTCAACATTGGCCAGAGGCTGATCTGGTCCTGAGGGCAGGGTTAACATAGTTTGTGAATATCTTTGGGCAAAAGGATACTCTTTTTTATTGGCACCTATAAATGGATAGCTACTTAAATTTAAAGATTGGGGGGCAACCGCAACTCCACGTTGCCCCATCTCAGCTATAAAACGGTCACGTTCTTTACAATATCCTTCAGCGCGTAGAGGAATCTCACCCCCTGCAATATCTACAGGAATAAACTGTAGAGAGGCTGTGTTTTGGAGGTTTTGTGCATAAATAGCATGTATTTTTTTTTGGTGTTCAAAACGTTTTTTAAGGGAGGTGATTTGTGCTAAACCCAAGGCAGCTTGCAGGTCGGTAAATTTAAAATTACTCCCCCGTACATCATGGCGTTCATCCATGGATGTACCACTTAGACCCTGATTGCGAATACGGCTAAGTAGCTTCCAATCATTCTCATTATGGCAGGCTACAACACCACCTTGCCCCGTGCCTAATACTTTGGCCATACCCAGTGAAAAACAACCAAAACGAGCAAATGTTCCAACAGGTCTGCCTTTTTGTTGAGAACCAAGAGAGGGGCAGGCATCTTCAACAACTTCCAGGCCGTATTGTTTAGCAATTTTCAAAACCCCTTCCATATCAACACCTCGACCATTTAAATGGACTGGCATTATCACTTTGGTAGCAGGGGTGATGGTCGCTGCAATTTTGCTGGTATCCATAATTGGCAGTCCCCCATCAAGTACATCCACCAGACGCACTTTGGCTCCCAACAACAAAGCGGCATTAGCACTAGCCACCCAAGTACGGTCAGGCATAATTACCTCATCACCTGGACCCACTCCCATAGCCAGCAAAGATAGGCTTAAAGCCATTGTGCCACTTGTGGTGCATACGGTGTATGGTACACCAAGTAACTTTGCCAAAGCTGCTTCAAACTCCGCAGTGATTGGACCTTGACTTATATGACCGTTGGCAATGGCAGCAGCTATGCTAGGCACAGCATCCTCACCAACATCAATATTCCACCAGTTAATTTTTGTCTCATTCATTTTTGTTTTCCGTCACGGAAATGTTTTTCCAGCCATCCTTGCACATAAATATTATCAAATGCGACCTGACAAAACTTGCCACAAATAGGAATATCCTTGCCGGTTGCAATATCAGAATAAATAGATGCACGTTGTTTAGAGTGCCAAATATCTTTAAAACTGCTTTGATTTATATTGCCAATTTTACACTCTATATAAAAATCCCGGGCGCAGGGGATAATATTTCCGGCAGCATCCAGGTAGATTCTAAAATTGGGACCAAAACATTTGCTCCATGTTGGAGTATCAGGCTGATCAAGAAAATTACTCCAACGTACCTCTACCTTTGTCTGTTCTGTTTCAATGTCCCTTATCTGGTCTAAAATGTGTTGGGGTACCGTATTTTTGCTGCCAACTTTATCTACACGGTTGCGGAACACCAACTTGTCTGTACCGACTCTATTATGGAATTCAACAATCCCCGGTATAGAGTCATAATTGAGATCATATATAATATACTGGAGCAATAGCTGGGTATCATAACCCCCAGCATTACGTATCTTTATTGCGGTTGCTAAATTATTTTCAAGACGTTCAAACTCATGGGGAGGGCAGTCGTGAACTTTGCCGTATGTTGCAGAATCCCCACCATTTACCGAACAACGTATCCAATCAAGGTTTGGCAGTAGTTTTTCGGCATTTTTCCGAGTTAAAATTTGACCATTGCTGCTCAAAGTACAGTTTATACCGAGGCTTTTAGCAAAGCTGATAATCTGAGAGAATTGAGGATGCAACATTGGTTCGCCGCTACCAGCAAAAAAAAATTCTACTCCACCCATATCAGCAAAATCTTTGGCAAAAGTTTTAAATACCTCGAAATCTAAATATTTATTATGTTTACCGTAAGGTTCAAACTGTTGAAAATCACAGTGTAAACAGTTGTGGTTGCAGCCATTTACTATTCCCACTTCTGCTACTAGTGGGCCAGGGTTTTTACCATCAAGCCAAGCTTGAAAATGGTCGGGGTAGGTCAGTAACTTGCTACCACCGATATCTTTTTGGGGCATTGTCGTCATTATATTTTAACCGTACCAACAGTTAGTATCATGGCTTAATAAACCTGATAATACGATCTGCAAAAGCATCGTAGGAGTTGGTTTGTGCAATAACATCAGGGCTGTTTCGTGGTTTTTGGGTAAAACAGTTGTTGAACTCCTCTTGGGAGTTGAACCATAAACACTCATCATCCCAATGGGGTTGTGGTGCAAAAGGGCGGGCATCATACATTATGGGTATGGCACCGCATGCACAAATTTCGGATAGTCTTTGGCTATCTACAACATAGGGGCTGGCAGAGAGGGCATATTTGGTTTCGTTATAGAGTTTAGCTATCTTGGGGCCGTGCTCTATTGGTCCTTTATAATAAGGGCTGATAATGGGGTGGTCATCCCATCCCCGTCCATATATTTCAACCTCAAGATCAATCTGGGGTGCTAACTCACATAACCATTTTACTGCTGTTTCACGCACAACATGGGTAAAAAGAGGTCCAACATCATAAACATATTTAAAAGGTAAGTTTGTCTTCTTTGCTACATAGTGCAGAAAATCAGTGGTAATTGCTGCGCCACTATCCATCTGTTCTTGTAGTAGATCAAGAGCCTGCTTTTCTCCTACTAAATGCCCAAGACGATATTTGTAAGAGACACCGACAAATACAGATTTGTGCCGTTCTTCCATAGGTGTGTTGTTTTGGAAAACATTTGTATCGACACAAAACTCCTGGCGTTTGATATCTTTCATGCCAGATTTTGTTAAGTATGGTAAGAGAGATGGATCTGCTGTTAGCAATATATCACGTTCACGTAAGTGTACTTTTTCTTCCTCCACCCCCATCATATAATCTTGCCACCAAATTATATTGTATACATCAGGGTGAAGCCATTCATTGTTAAAATGGTTTATGTTTATTACACAATGGGGATTAAATTCGTATTGTGCTTTGATCCTATGTAGTTGGGTCAAATCCTCCATATCATTATCTTCTACCATTAAACAGACATCACACCCTTTGCCAAGCAAAGCTTTGGCAATATTGCGTGAGCTATATTGCATAACTGTGGTCTTTCTAGAGGTAGTAAGATAGAATCTT
>JADFYX010000154.1 GCA_015232795.1 Magnetococcales bacterium | reverse complement strand
TTTCTTTTAAAACATATAGCAAAAATTTAACAAACCATTAACGTAGCAGATATTAACAGATTTGAAACCACTATTACAGAGAAAATATTTTTGTAACAAGAGAATTTTAGGAATATTCTCAGTAACATGCCTAAGAATTTATGTAAATAAGTAACAATTTCTTAATAAAATCTATAGATGCATAAGAGGCGCAAATATATGCCCAATAGAGAATTATTTTAAATAACATACGAATTGTAACAAATGATAGCGGGAATTATTAAAATGAAGGTGGTTTTAACCTAGATTTACTAATTGTTGGTGGGTGTGTGGCGCAACATATTGGTTTATTTGGCAAATTTACTGTTAGCTTATTGGTGACAAGGCCTTACCATGACCTGCAAGGAGAAACCAATAGTGTTTGTCAGGTGAATGGAAACGAACACTGAATCTAGATAAAAAAAATGGGAAGAAGAGAGACTCTCTACTTCCCATTCTATAAGCAGAAGTTATAATGACCAACCAAATGCAACTACTTGGCCCAGCAATAGTTTATTTAATCTATTGATATAACAACAACCAAGATCAACCAGCTTTGGTAATAAACTCCACCAACTCTTTAAGTGTTTCAGGAGCAACGGGAGTATCAATCTGGCAAGTACCAGCATTTTGATGACCACCACCGCCATATTTAAGAGCCAACTCACCGACATTAACTTTAGAGTCGCGTTTAAGGATAGACTTACCAATGGCATAAACCGTATTTTGTTTTTTGAAGCCCCACAACACATGGATAGAAATATTGGTTTCTGGAAACAGGGCATAGATCATAAAACGGTTGCCAGCATAAATTGTCTCTTCATGACGAAGATCCAAAACCACCAGATTATCATAAACAGTAGAACAACGTTTTATCTGTTCAATAAACTGTTTTTCATGCTCAAAATAGAGATCAACTCGCTCTTTAACATCAGGAAGCAGCAAAATGTCTTCAATAGAATGGTCACGACAGTTATCAATCAACTGCATCATTAGTTGATAGTTTGAAACTGTAAATTGACGAAATCTTCCAAGGCCGGTTCTGGCATCCATCAAAAAGTTTAACAACACCCAGTTTGTTGGGTGAAGAATTTCATCTTTGTTAAAACGTGCAGCATCGCCTTTATCGACTGCATCCATCATATCAATAGGAATTTTTGGAAAGCCTTTTTCGCCACCATAATAGTCATAAACCACACGGGCTGCTGAAGGGGCTTTTGGGTCGATAATATGGTTATCTGGCTTATCACCACCCCGGCGGATAATCTCACTTAAATGGTGATCAAAAGCGAGGTAAACTCCCTCTACATAGGGAAGGTTTGTAGTAATATCACGGCTGGTTATATCGATTTTGCCATCTTGCATATCTTTAGGATGGACAAATTTTATCTCATCGGTCATTTCCAGCTCTTTTAATAAAACCGCACATACCAGTCCATCAAAGTCACTTCTGGTAACAAGCCGGAATTTATTTTTCTGTGCCATTATCAACTCCTCAGCGATTTTTATCACTATTAACAAACATTTATTATACCTTACCCCAACCTAAAAAAGGCTAAGGGAAAGGCGTGAAAGAACCAATATATTGCTTCATCTAGCATAACGAAAAAAAACCCACCACCTTATGGGCAGCTAAAAATTTTCTTTTTTTAAGCTAGGTTAGTTAACATTTTTGACTTACTGCGCATCCCCGATGACTATTTTTTTAAGTTTAAGCCAACGCATGTTACACTAGTATACAGAAAAGCTCTAGAAATTTGAACTGTATTATACTAGAAATCCTATTTTTTTTGAATACGCCAGCAATTATGTATTTTTTTATTACGCATAAAATCAGGGTCAAAGGTATTTTTACTAATATCAGCCACATGCAAATCTGTTGACAACAACAGATCGTCATCCATTTTAAAACGCCGATGATTATTTGAAAAAATCAAAACACCTCCTGGGTCAAGAAGGTTAACCACCGAACTGATCAACTCCCCATGATCACGTTGAATATCAAAGTTACCATTCATACTTTTAGAGTTGGAAAAAGTTGGTGGATCTAAAAAAACAAGATCAAAACGACCATGACACCTGGATATCCAACCAAGACAGTCTGCGTTGATAAAGGCATGATCTTGACCTTTAAAACCGTTCAAAGACATATTTTGCCTGGCCCAATCCAAGTAGGTATTGGAAAGATCCACCGTTAAGGTTGAAGCTGCACCACCATCGGCAGCATAAACGCTGGCAGCACCTGTATAGGCAAACAGGTTTAAAAACCTCCTTCCATGAGACTCTTCACGAATAATGCGACGGGTTGGGGCATGGTCTAAAAACAGTCCCGTATCAAGATAGTCAGTTAAATTAACCAAAAACCGTAGCCCCCCCTCACGCACCTCGCGCAAGGTTCCTCGCTGGTCTAATTTACCGTACTGGGAGCCTCCAGAACGCTTTCGTCTTACCTTTAAATAAACATTTTGTGCTGGCATGTCCAAAACCGTTGGTATAACCGCCAACGCTGCATTAAGACGCTCACGGGCCTTGCCTGGATCAACTGTTTCTGGTGCTTGATACTCCTGCACATGTACCCACTGCTCATATACATCTACAGCTAATGCATACTCTGGCATATCGGCATCATAAAGACGATAACAGGTGACATCCTCCTTCTTTAACCAACGCTTTAACTGTTTTAAATTTTTCTTCAACCTGTTGGCAAACATCAACGCCTGTTGGTTGGCAGACTCGGAGATAACGCTCTTTTTTTCAGGTGTTGGTATGTATGATAACAGAGAGCAAGGCAGTGGTCCGTTATACAAGGTGATATTTTTATTTGGGGTAACCCCCAACGCCTGGGCTGCATCAGGCAGTCCGGTAAATACCGTGCGGTGCCAATCAACAAAACGGTAGCGGATGATATCTCCCAAAGAGCGATACAAAGCTTGCAGTTGGGCGATATTACTTTGTCGCTCCCCATAAGGAGGATTAAAGGCTAGCAGACCCCTGCCCTTTCTTGTGGGTTGAACCTCTACTGCTTCCCCTTCTCTAAACTGGATATGTTGCTCAAACCCAGCTTGCGCGCAGTTCTGTGTGGCAAAACGTATCATTTTGGGGTCAGAATCAAAACCCAAAATAGGGGGGAGACTCTCTTTACCCACTAGGGAACGCTTGCGAGCATCCAATAGCAATTCATCCCAGGCAGTGGCATCGTGACCAAGCCAGCCGATAAAACCAAAGTAGTGCCTTGTTAAACCAGGAGCGGTATCACTGGCTATCATGGCTGCTTCAATAGGCAGTGTGCCCGATCCACACATAGGATCGATAAACGGCCCACCCTGTTTGGCAACTTTTGCCCAATCTGAAAACAGCAATATAGCTGCTGCCAAATTCTGCTTTAAGGGGGCGTTACCCGCTTGGGTACGATAACCACGACGGTGGAGACTCTCCCCGGAAAGATCAATATTTACCGCAACCCGGTTATCCTCTCTAAGACGAACATTGATTTGCAAATCCGGTTGCTCGGTATTTACCGAAGGTCGAACCCCCGTTAAATCCCGAAAACGATCCACTATGGCATCTTTAACCTTACGGGCAGCAAAACCAGTATGTTTTATCAACTCGTTTGTACCGGTAAAATCAACTGCCAGAGTTCCCCCTTTATCCAGATGTTCTTCCCAGGGAATTTTATAAACCCCATCGTATAATGCCTGTTGATCCGCAGCATGAAACCGGGCAAGAGGATATATTACCCGACTTGCAGTACGGGACCAGAGACAAACAGCATAGGCCAAACGAATTGGCCCACGAAAACCTACACCTGCTCTTGCCGGACGCACACCACCAGCACCAAGATCACGTAACTCCTGAGCTAGCAAAGACTCCATACCAAATGCGGTAGTAGCAAAAAAATCTATATTATCCAAAATATACCGCTATGCCCCCATCCCCAACGCCTTTTTATAGAGATGAATCATCGCCTCTTCTTCATCAACTTCATGGGGATCCATAGTTCTTAAACGAACTATCTTACGCATGATTTTTGGATCAAAACCTTGAGATTTTGCCTCTGCATATACCTCTTTCACATTGGTAGCAATGGCTGATTTTTCCTCCTCCAACCGCTCAATACGCTCCACAAATCGTCCTAGTTGCTCTGCTGCAATTCCCTCACCATCGACAATTTCACCAGCCTTTTCATCTGGTCCTGCTTCAGTTGCCTCCAAACCCATGGCTTTTTTTTCCTCATATTATCTGGTTGTTTATATCTTTAGAACCTTGAGGCTTTGCCCCAAACCCCACTGGGAAGGGGCGCGCCCCTTCCCAGACCCATCCCATTTAATTTTAAAAAAACTACTCCGGGGGTCTGGGGGAGAGCCCCCAAGAAATCTACTTTAAAATATTTGAGGAAAGATTATACCCCATATTCAAAGTTTGCCAATAATTTAAACTATATTGAGGAATAATTACATGAAATGGGAAAAGGAAATAAGCAAGATAAAAAGCTAAATAGAATATCCACACTTGGATAACAAGGTAAACATATGTGGGGGAGGCAGAGCCTCAACAACAATGGGAGAGCGTTTGGGATAGAGGGGAATCTCAACATATTGGGCATGCAACTGGAGAGAAAATCGCGATATATTTTGTTGGGTCGTACCGTATAGACGATCGCCAACAATGGGAAAGCCCATTGCAGCACAATGCACACGTAGTTGATGTGTACGACCGGTTCGGGGGGATAGTTCCAACCAAACCCCCTCTTCAGAACGCCCCATCACTTTATAGTCGGTCTGGGACGGCTTTCCACTAGCATCAACCACCATATGCCAACGGTGATTATCTTGCTCTGTTTTTAGCAGAGGCAGGTCGATCAAACCAGAGGGGTTTGGTGGTTCTGATTCCACCACAGCCCAATAGCGTTTTTTTACCTGCTCATTGGCAAACAGACGACCAAGCCTACGCAAAGCCTTGGGATGTCGCCCCAAAACCAAGCAACCACTGGTAGCCTTATCAAGACGGTGAGCCAAAGAGGGTTTTTTAGGCAAACCAAACCTGAGAGCATCAAAATAACTCTCTAACGCTACTCCACCACCAGGTGGAGCGTGCACGGCAATACCTGCTGGTTTATCAATAACCAGCATAAGGCCATCTCGATAGAGAGTCCTCTCAAGAAGTTCTCCAGGAGTCATTCAAAACCCAACTTGATCAGCTTGCCATCCGGCTAAGATCAGCGGTAGTTGACTCATTACGAAGATCATCCATCTCAGCAGCCTCTTTCTTCTCGCGAAAAATCTGGGTCTTACGAGCAGATAAAACTAGAGATTCCATACACTGCATCAACTCTTCATCAACCTGTGCCCGTCCCTCTTGCACCTCTAGAACCAACTCTCCTGCCATCTGTTCTAAAATAGATTCCATCGCAACTAGCTTAGCAATACTGGCCATCAGACACGCTCCTTCAAAGGATAAAATAGACCATGACGATCATGAACAATAACCGCCACTTTTTGTTCTTATTCACCTATCAATTACAATATGCGTGCCATAATAATTTTTTACGTAATCTCTCAAATCAGCAACCAAACAATACAGTATCAAATTACAACATATTTTCAATACTTTAACAACAAAGCATGGATACTATTAATTTATGTAAAAGATAGAAAACAGGCTATAAAAGCAGGAAACACCCACCACAACTCTAACTCACATTAACTAGTTGAAGTGGCAGAAATTTCTCTATTGAATTGAACAAATGGGCAAAATCGACCTATATTGACAAGGTAGCCGGGTTGGTAAAAAATACCTAGAAGATTGGGTTTGATAAGCGGTCCTGTTTTTATTTTTCCATTCCTAAGGTTAAAACCATCGGCTTTAGCCTAGATTCGGCAGTTGGCGGTGCGTGCATGGCGTAAGATATTGGTTTATCTGGTGTATCAGGGGAAATCGCGGTCACCTTGTTGCTGAAGTTTCACCGTTTTGTTTACGCTACCATACGCAAAAGCACTGAGGCCAAGGTGTTTTGTGTGGGTTTGCTAGA
>JADFYX010000153.1 GCA_015232795.1 Magnetococcales bacterium | reverse complement strand
AGATAAGAAAGGCTTTTTTTTCTTTTCTTTGTTTAAATTAGGCTTGGCTACATCTTTTTTTTTCTGCTCTGATGTAGAATCTTTTTTTTTTTGCTCAGCCATGGAGTTTATTTCTTTTTTAATTTGTTTAGAGAAACAACCGTCTCAACTCTAAATCAACATTGAAATTTGGATCTGTAAACCTTTGTAGAATTAACAAGGCTAAATCTCTGCCGGAAATTGCTTTTGCTGTTTTGCCTTCCATGATTTGCTCTTTTAATTTTGCTGGAACATCTTTTGAAATAGAGTTTGCAACAAACAGTGGGTTTGAATAGGTATTTGCGTTGGCTTGGTAATCTCTCATTGCTCTTATGTCGTCTATGGACCCGGTCCAGTTTCCGGCTTTTGCGTCTATGATGATTTCTGTTAGTTGTCCAGATGGTGAAGTGTGACGGGCTATGCAGTCGGGGACGGCTTGGCCTTTTGCGTTGTTTCCTAGAACTTCAACTTGGAAACCTAAAGCTCTGAAAGCATAGGCTACTGTTACTTCCCATTGATCCGCTCTTACATGGTCATCCAGTAGGCCAACTAGGGCTGGTGGTATCCAGCTTTTTAAGAGAGACTCTTTTTCTGTCTCTTTTATTACTGTTTGTTTTTTGATTTGCTGTTGAGGTACTGCTAATGCTAATGCTACTGGTGTTGCGGTTGTTGCTTTTGGTTCTTTTGGCAATTTCTTCTTGCTGAAATTGTATACAGCTTTGAACCATGACTCATCAAGAACGGCATCTTTATTATCTGGAGTAATGATAATTCCAGAAATGGGACCTTTTAAAAACGGTCTTGGAATGGCTTCTACCTGATCAAGCCATTTCTTGCTAAGTTGTAAACCTTTATCAACTTGTTTTGCAGTTGCATGAAGGGATAGTTCATATTGCCATTTGTTGATGTTGACGATTTGACCTACAGCAAGCACTAAACCATCTTCCTGAAGAATTACGAAAAGAGCATTTTTCCTAGCGTGGATACTTTTACCAGTATGGGCAGTAATTTGTCCCTGCTTGATTGCTTCTAGTGTTTCTTCACTTTTAGCCTTCCACACAACAAAAGCTACGGGCCGTATATCAGAACTATTCAATGTATTACACTCAAGTTGATCAATAATTCGCAAAAATCCCTGATTTTCCATGCTTAAAACCACCTACGGAAAACCTCCCCTGCTAACCAGTAGCCTCTTGAGATCTGGGGACATTCAATTAACTCACCATCATGGAGTGGGTTAATATATGTCCCGAGTGGCACTAAGTTAAGGGGTTTCAGCACGGTATTTACTAAAAGCTAGTCCAGTTAAATGACACATCATTAAGTTGCCTGTAAAAGCGAGCTTGCTCGCGAACATATTGGTTTAAAAGAGATTCACAAGTAAGCTTGCTCCTACGGCCATTGCGAATAATTCTGCCATTGCTGCTATTAACTTTGTAGGTTAGATTCCTTAACTTAGTGCCATTCGAGAGTGTTCCTTGAGTTCTTACATAACTCTTTTTATTGGCAGAGCTATGTTATTGTAGAAAAAACTCTAAAATAATCCGCTACCACAAATCAATTCTACATAGAAACTCATCTTAGTTTACTTATGGCAGGCATTGTGTCAACTGTTTATGATTTAGAGGGTATAGTGATGGAGTTACTTTTATGATAATAAACTCCAGTTTAAGACAAATAAGCAGTAGTTATATTTTTGCAGATAGAGTTCTAACACCGTACTGTACAATCTGTTTATCAGAGGTTAAAATTGTTAAACCTTCTATTTGGGCTTGAGCAATTAGCATTCTGTCAAAGGGATCACGGTGGTGGTGGGGAAGGTTGTTTATTTGCTCGGCATGTTGTCCTGAAATATCCAATATAATCATGCCATCATCTTCAATAATTTCTAAAAGTCCATCAGGTGCTGATAATTTTCCAATACCACGCTTAATTTGAATTTCCCATATACTAGCAGCACTTACAAGCACCTGATTATGGCGGTTTGCTAAAAGATTTCTCGCTTTGTTTCCAAGCTCAGGAGCGTCTCTAAGCCACCAAATAAGTGCATGAGTATCCAGGAGAATTCGCTGCATCTGCTACTCTCCTTCAAAGGCTCTTATAATTTCATCTGGGGTTTGATCAAAATCTGCCGATTCTTGTATTAACCCTTTTAAACGTCCAGGGGATCTAGGAGATAAATCTGTAATTGATCCTAAGGGAACCAAGCGTGCTTGGGGAATACCATTTTTAGCAATTATTATCTCCTCTCCAGCAGCAGCACGTCGTACAAGGTTGGAGAGTTGTGCTTTTGCATTGAATAGATTGACTTGGTTCATATTACCTCTTTTAGGTTGGTTAGGTTAAACCAATGTCTAAAAAATACAATAAATGGAGCAGAATGTCGATAAAAATATGCAATATTATTTTAATGAAATAGTTGATGTTAGCTAATAAAGAGCATGGAAAATAGCAGTGGGTAGAATTTAGATAATAGAAATGATTGAAAAAAGGCTGGGCCGGGAGGATTCGAACCTCCGCTTACTATACCGGAATCAAAATTTGGGTAAATAGGCCACTAGTGACCAACAATGACCACAACAACAACTGAATAATAAAATGGAACAGGCTATTAGTGGGTAGTGTTGGAGCGAGCGGCAAATTAATGGTGGAAAAGCTGCAATGTTGGTTTTACAAAATGTATGATGGCAGTGCGGTTTTTGAACATAAATGTGGGATGGAGGAAATAACTTGATGGTGCGCCATTTCTCTTGTTAAAGGAAATAAAAAATTATGAAGGGGGCATGAATCGAAGAAGAGCAAACATAATCCCAACGATAGCTAAACCAGTGCCAACCACCCATTTGATGAGGCTGGTCTCTAACTCGGCAATAGCTATCTTAATGTCTTGTTTTGTAGCTAGATCCTTTGCTTCAAAAGCATCAGATAGAGCCATGGCATGCTCTTTAGCCTGTGACTCTGGCACACCAGATGCCTTTAGTCGCTCAGAAAAAGCCAATGTATTAAATGTTACGGTGGTCACTTTTCAATCTCCTTTCGTAAAAGTCTACCACATTCTTATAGAAAAACAATACAAGACTATTCCCCATCCGTGTTTGAGATGCGGACGGGGTTTAAAAGGCGAACCATCGAAAGAGTAACCCAGATCAAGGGTCAATCAACCGAGAAAAATAGCAAAAAAAAATTATACTGTACATGCAATATTGCACAAAAATGATTGATTTACTGTTTTATGTAAAGATAACAACAGGTCTGCAAGAAAACGCCTTATTGCCATTAATAAGGGTAAAAGCGGTATAACTCATTGAAAAAAATGGCTGGGCCGGGAGGATTCGAACCTCCGCATACCGGAATCAAAATCCGGGGCCTTACCGCTTGGCGACGGCCCACCAGATAATCAATGACGGTGGACTATACTTGATTTCCACTCTTTTGCAAAGGGGTGGATGTTAAAAGTTGTACCTTTCGTTATTTTCCAGGTGGGATGTCTTTGTTTTAGGGCGTTTACGGCGTTTGTAGCTTGTTCTTTTTTCTTGAAATAGCCAAAAAGCGAGGAGCCACTGCCGGACATTAGGGTGGCATTTGCCCCTGCGTTTATTAGAGAGTCGGCCATTTCAGCTATTAATGGGGTGATATTTTTTACAATTGGCTCTAGATCATTTTCCAAAAGAGCTGGCAGGCAACCGTCTTTTATTGTTTCGGCTGATAGGGGGAGGGGGTGGTTGGGAAAGTTGCCTGCAAGGGTGGTGAAGACATCTTTTGTGGAAATGGTTATGCCGGGATTGATTAAAACCAGTGTTGCTGTGGGGAGATCTGGTAGAAATGTTAGTTTTTCGCCTATTCCTTGGGCTAAGGCTCCTTGGCCACCGAGAAAAATCGGGATATCTGCTCCCAGTGACACCCCTAGATCTATTAACTTTGCAATGGGCCAATTTATATCCCACATTTTATTTAGGGCCAATAACGTGGTTGCAGCGTCTGAGGAGCCACCACCTAGACCACCCCCATGGGGAATGTTTTTTGTTAATTTTATTGCCACTCCGGTTTTTACACCTGATGATAGTGCAAAGGCTTTTGCAGCTTTATAGATGAGATTATCTTCTGGTTTTGGGGTTACTTCTGGCTGGCAGGAGAGTTTTATTCCGGCATTTTGGGGGAGTAGTTCAATTTCCAGGTGGTCAAAAAGGGGGAAAAAAGTCATCACAGTTTGCAGTAGATGATAACCGTCAGGTCGTTTGCCTACAACTCGAAGGGCAAGGTTGACTTTTGCTGGGGCGGTGAATTTTGCTTTCATAAGTAAAAATTTCTGTTGAATAGTAGTGTTTGTAAGAAAAAATTTCTGGGGATGGGTCTGGGAAGGGATAAGTCCCTTCCCAGTGGGGTTTGGGGCAAAGCCCCAATAAAATGCAAGATAAGTATAGTTGCTTCACTTATAAACTGCGCAAAAGTTAATGGCAAAACCTTGGGAGGGCTTGCAGCCCCCCAAACCCCCACGCTTTTGAATGCAAAGGCAAAACCTTGGGAGGGCTTGCAGCCCCCTAAACCCCCACGCTTTTGAATGCAACAGCTTAAAAACAAAGGCAAAACCTTGGGCTTTGCCCAAACCAACAAGGGAGATAATCTCCCTTGACCCGTGATAATAAAATCTTTTTTTTATCTTATGCAATTTATAATTGGACCAGCTATAACTAGCTAAATAAAATTCAAATGTGGAACTGAGCCAGTAGATATTTTATGTAAATAGCGGTTTACCTCATCCATACGACAGTTACGACGGCAGTTATTGATATCAAGGCCGTTATTGATAAACTCCCACCCTTTATGGCGTTTTTCCCCTTCCCATATCTCTTGAAAGCTCTGCTCTTTTATATTGCCGTATTCAAACCTACTATCCAACAAAAAGGCACTACAGCCGGAAACTATGCCGTTTGCCATTATATATCCCCATAAAAACGGGGTTGCGTGACATTTGTCGTAACGGTCGGAATCACTATATTTTTCCATGGTTTTATCCCGGAAGATAACCGAAAATCCCGGCTTGCTCATAGCCCGAAGTTTGTCTCCCATTGCCATCATAGCGGTATAGTCGATATTTTCATAAATTTTGGTATCGCTAAACATGTGCTGTGAGTAGGGTTTTATCACCAGATAGTCAAGCCCCACCTCATCCCGGCAAATTTTTATCAACGGCTCCATCTGGTCTGCATTGTCTGGAAGCAAAATAGATTGCGCCCCCAAGGTACAGTTAAGGTTACGCTCTTTTTTGTTTTTTACCATTATTTTCATGTTTTTTATGACATTGAAAAAATCGTCAGATTTTTTTGCTTGGTGGATCTTTTGATATCCTTCCGGTGTGCCACCATTAATGGATATTTTAATCCAAGACAGTGCTGGTAGCCCATGTTCAATAAAACCAGGAGGAAGCACCGTAGCGTTGGTGGTGAGGGCCGAGTCTATGCCTGCCTCTTTGGTTGCCTTGAGAATCTCACCCATATCGCTATGGAGTAGGGGTTCTCCTTCACCAGCATACATAACGCTTTTTATCCCGAGTTTTCCCATCTCCCCCAGACGTTTTTTTAGAACCTCTAGTTTTAGCCGTTGGGTATTGTAACCAATATAATCTACAGCACAAAAAACACAGCGATGATTACAAACCCCAATAGGGGATATCTCCACATATATTGGATAGACAGATTTTGCCTTTTCCCAATCACCTGCTGCTTGCAAAACCTGAGCTGTGCGTTCTGGATGATAGATGAGTTTGTGGCTATCTATGGCGTAGGTATCAGCCAAGAGCGTTCTCCTTTTCTTCTGGATAATGCAGCGCAACAGGCATTGCTACTACTTTATCTCCCAAGGTCATTGTTAGCTTTACTGAACTAGGCCATTCACCATCTTTTGGCCCGGAAATCATCTCTTGCTCTACATTAACAATTCCCGACATCATTGCCTCTTCAAGCTCTTCTACCGAAATATCAAATGCATCGGCAATTTCTTGAACCGGAAGTTCTAGTTCTGCCTCTGTAGTTCGTTCCATTGTATCTTCTCATAAATTTT
>JADFYX010000152.1 GCA_015232795.1 Magnetococcales bacterium | reverse complement strand
ACTTTAGGAAATGTTATCATTTAGTGTGTGCAGATTTTCAAAGTTGAATAACATTATTCCATAACTATTAATGCTCATCACACCACCGAGGCTATGAATATCAATTTTTCAAAATAAATTAAAATATCATATTTATCTACTAAATTACCAGCTTTTCAATATAGAACTCTGACTTTACATGCAAAATTTGACAGTTTTTGATGTAAATTATAATTACAATCATTCACTTAACAGCTTCAAGTATTCTTTCAACCGTTTAGCTCTCCGATATAAAATATCGATATTTTAGACTATTTATTGAGTTACCAAAAAACAATCACCACACCAAATTCAATTGCAATTTTCCCCAATTATGAGTATTATTTGAACATAAAAGTGGTTTTTAGACTCATATGATTTAGATGGAAAAATTTCTGGCTAAATTGTTTTAGGTATGTCTTTTAGGAATAGGTGGTAGATTATGTCTGAGTCCACAGCACCAGCACCAGGCTCTTCAAGCTCCGAGAAAAATGCTATAAGCGTTAAAGCTATGGAGAAGGCTAAAGAGCTGAAAGCCAAGCGTGACGAGATAAACAAAGGTCAAGAAAGTAAAGAGAATGACTTTAATCGTGTAGTTGAAAAAGCCCCTAAAATTAGTGATTTTCCCAACTCCACAAAAGTTAAAATCAGTCGGGAACTGTCTAATCTAGTGAAAGAAAAAAACCATCTTAAAAAGCTAGAACACGGCTTGGATGAAAAAGTAGTTAAACAACACACACCGCAAAAACCAGAAAGTGTAAAACCTGAAACTGACTCAACTTCTGACGCTTTTTTCCAACGTATGGCAAGTCTGCAAACTGAAGATAAACACACGGCCCAGGACTCTCTACAAGGTAGAGTTAAGATAAAACCATCAACTCGCAGCATTGATGTCGTCGGCTAGATAGGTTTAACAAATATGCGCGTTACTATTCTTGGCAGCGGTACAGGCATTCCCTCTCTTGAACGCTGTTCAGCTGGTTATCTTTTACAAACCTCTGACAAAAATTATCTTATCGATTGCGGAACTGGAGTTCTGCACCAGTTAGAGAGAAACAGAACCAGCTTTAGCAATCTAGACGCAATTTTTATTACCCATACCCACTCTGATCATATCGGCGACCTGACTGCGTTAGTCCATGCCTGTCGCCTGCCCGACCTGCAACGCACAAAACCTCTGCATATTTATGGTCCATCCGATTTTATTAATTTTTTTACTACAATAGTCCAACCTGTAGCCAAACCACCAACATCATTTCCCTTTTTTGTAGAAGTGGCCCCCATTGCTTGGCGCAGAGACAATATAAACATAAAAACCTGCAATACCGTCCATTCCGACCGTTTTAAAAGCATCGCCTATAGGTTTGAAGAAAATGGTAAATCTGTTGTTTTTTCGGGAGATTGTGACGTTGACGATGAAATTATAACTCTGGCAAAAAAAACCGATTTGTTTATTTGCGACTGCTCAACTCTGGCAGCAGGAAAAATCTTCGGACATCTTTGCGCTGCCGAAGTGGGCAAAATAGCCCAGCAAGCTCAGGTAAAAAAGCTGGTCCCAACCCACTTCTACCCCATAGAAGGAGCAGACAGCCAAAGAGCGGATGAATGCGCCCGACACTACACTGGAACAATTACCTTGGCTGAAGATCTTTTGCAGATTGTTGTGTAGTTAAATCTGGAAATGGCGGCATCACTACTCTTTTCCACTACCCAAAACCACATTATCAAAAGCAAATTCACCTTGCTCATTTGCTAAAACAATACCGGAAAAGCCGTTCCAAAAACTGGGATCTTTTACTTGCAGCATTTTTATGCCGTCAATCCATACATTCATCAGCCCACTCTCCAACCGTTGCCATCTGATTTGATGAGTTAGACCGTTGCCTAAGTATACCCCCCCTGCCCCACGTAAAACCCGCGAGCTACCTTGCTCATATCGAACTAAAGATATGGATTGCGATACCATGGGATCGGCTGACAACAACAAGCGGTAGCCTTTTTTTTGCGGACTATCTATATACAGACCAACCTCTGCCTGACCTTTATCAATACCAGCGCGAAAATTTAAAGCAAAGTCAAAACTGTTTGGAGTTTGTACTGCTGTATGGATTACATAGCGTTTGACACTCTTTTGGCTTTTAGCAGTTTTTCCCTCACCAGAGAGAACCTGCATCAACCCTTTTAACTGCCCATACTCATTGTTTTGCAGGCTTTTTTTAGGAACCAAGCCACCTTTTTGCATCTGTAGGGTAACGTCGGAATTTCCCACAATAGAGAATAGTGATCCATGACCATCAATACGAAATTTACCCTGTAAAACCTCCCATGTTGGATTATGGGTATAGTTACCATCAGAGAATGTATCGATTAGTAGTTTTTGTTGTACTACAGGGCGATATTTTTTAAGTATTTTTTTTGCATCTGTTAAAAATTCAGGAGTTACCATCTTGGATTTTTCACTTTTTTTAAGAAGAGCATCCAACTCGCTAATTAGAGCATCTACACCACCTCTTTGGGCAAATAGTGGATTTGGGACAGCAAATACCAGACAAAATAGAAGGATCGCAGTAAGAGTGAAATATAATTTAAATTTCATGAATATATTTTAGATAACTCATTCATCATGGGTATAAACATCTTCAGGCTCTTCTACTTCTGGCTCTGGGGATTCTTGCTCTCCAAAAGGACGGAAATAGGTATCTATATACCAATCTGCTATACGTTGTTTGCGGATTTTGTGGTTGTTTAAAATTATGCTTGCTGCTACTTGACGACGATCTACCTCTTCTTGATCAATCAAACCAGCAGCCAACTCTCGTTGATCTTCTCTGGCCATATCCATCAACTTTGAGGCAAGCAACACATTTTTGGTAGGAGCCATAACCTCTTCTATAGCATCTGCCATGGTTATAGAAGCCTCAGGGGGTGGAGGCTCAGGAGGTTGCTCTTTAATCCTTACAACGAACGACTCTGGGGTAGGAGGTGGAATAAATTTTCGGACATTATTAACATGATAATCCAGTTCCGAAACCCAACTCTCAGGTTCAGCGGGCATTTTTAATTTTTTAGCAATAGGTGTTTTATTTTCAATTATTTTTCTAACACCATGCATATAATCTTCAAATGACACCCAACCTTCAGGCTCTAAATATTGTGCCACACCTGTCTCCCGTTTTATCTCCTAGATATATATTCCTGTATCCAGGCAAGGTGTTAATCATCTATTACCTACTCATCGTACAAACCCCATCTAAACATAAGCAAAAAAGGCCACCTGCTTAAAGCAGATGGCCTTTTTTAAAATATGATACAAAATATGCGTTACATATTAACAGCTATAGTACAACTCAAACTCAGCAGGATGTGGTGCGTGTTCTACAGTGTGTACTTCACCCATTTTCAGATCAATCCAAGCATCAATCAAATCATCACTGAACACTTCGCCTTGAGTTAGAAATTCACGATCAGCATCCAAAGCAACTAAAGCATCTCTTAAAGATCCACATACGGTTGGAATACCTGACAGCTCTTCTGGTGGTAGATCATAGAGGTTTTTATCCATAGGTGCACCAGGATCAATCTTGTTACGTACACCATCTAAGCCTGCCATCATAATTGCTGAGAAGCAGAGGTATGGGTTGGCAGTAGGATCAGGAAAACGTACTTCACAACGCTTTGCCGCTGGGTTGCTAGCAGCAGGAATACGAATACTTGCTGAACGGTTACGGGCAGAGTGAGCTAACAAAACTGGAGCTTCAAAGCCAGGAATCAACCGTTTGTAAGAGTTGGTTGAAGAGTTAGTGAAGGCGTTGAGAGCACGAGCATGTTTTTTGATACCACCAATAAAATATAGTGCCTCTTCAGAGAGATCAGCATATTGGTTGCCAGCAAAAGTAGGTTTACCATCTTTCCAGATAGAGATGTGGGTGTGCATACCAGAACCGTTATCGCCAGCCAAAGGTTTTGGCATAAAAGTAGCGGTTTTACCAGCAGCATGGGCAACATTATGTACAACATACTTATATTTTTGAATATCGTCAGCCATCTTCAGCAATGGACCATATTTCATGTCAATTTCACATTGACCAGCAGTGGCAACCTCATGATGATGAAACTCAATGGTGATACCCATATCTTCCATCACCATACACATCTCACTGCGGAGATCGTGGAGTGAGTCTACAGGAGCAGTTGGAAAATACCCACCCTTTAGACCAGGACGATGGCCCATATTACCTTCTTCATAGTCGGTAGTAGAGTTCCAGACACCCTCTTCAGAATCAAGCTCTACGGATGCATAGTTGACACCTGTACCAAAACGGGCAGAATCAAAAACGAAAAACTCAGCTTCTGGTCCTATTAAAACTTGATCGCCCAAACCTGTAAATTTAAGATATTCAGTTGCACGTTTAGCTACAGCACGAGGGTCACGGGCATAACCTTCACCTGTGAAAGGATCAACAATATCACAAATAATTATTAATGTTGGAACATCGGTAAAAGGGTCCAATGTTGAGGTGGTGGGATCAGGCATATAGACCATATCTGATTGGTCAATAACACACCAACCAGCAATGGAAGAGCCATCAAAGCCAAAACCGTTAACAAAGGATTCTTCGTCAATCTGAGTTGCTGGTGCGGTAATATGTTGCCACTTACCATGAAAATCGGTGAAACGAAAATCAACGAAACGAACATCATTTTCCTTGATCATATCCAACGTTTTTTTTACTGCTGCTTGGTCTGACATTGCAAATCCTCTTTAGCACAGTGAGAAGGTTATTTAAAAAAATTTATTTTAAAATACAGAAAAATTATAGATTGTAGCCTCTTTCGTCATGGAGCACCAAGTCTAGACCCTCGGTCTCCTCGTCTGAGGTGACTCTTAATCCTACCATAACATCCACAATTTTGAAGATAATGTAAGACATAATGCCACTCCATACAATGGTGACTGTTACTCCTATCAACTGAACCCCAAATTGTGACAACATTTCGCTGCCTTTGTCATAGCCCAGCCCACCAAAAAAAGGTGCTGCAAATACGGCAGTTAGCAGAGTTCCTATGACACCACCCACACCATGGACCGGAGAGACATCCAAAGAGTCATCAACCCGCAGCCTCTGTTTTAATTGTTGGGTCGCAAGATAACATACAATACCAGCAATAAAGCCAATGGCAATTCCACCAAACGGCCCCACATATCCAGATGCTGGGGTGATTGTGCCTAATCCGGCAACCATACCTGTAACTATACCCAAAAGACTAGGTTTTCCGTGTCGAATCCACTCCATAGCCATCCAAGCCAAAGAACCAGATGCAGCACCAAGGTGAGTAACCAACATTGCCATGCCAGCGGAACCGTTGGCGGACAGTGCGCTGCCCGCATTAAATCCGTACCAACCAACCCATAACATAGATGCTCCGGTAAATACCATGGTCATGTTATGGGGCATCATAGGAGTTTTAGGAAAACCCTTGCGATTACCCATAACAATAACTGCTACCAAAGCAGCCATACCGGCATTTATGTGAACGACTGCCCCCCCCGCAAAATCACGAAAGCCCATTTGTGCCAGCCATCCACCCCCCCACACCCAATGACATAACGGGGCATAGACAATAACCAACC
Source organism: Magnetococcales bacterium (assembly GCA_015232795.1). Classification (GTDB taxonomy): domain Bacteria; phylum Pseudomonadota; class Magnetococcia; order Magnetococcales; family JADFYX01. Next base: position 522 of record JADFYX010000152.1, on the reverse strand, counting down.
AAAAAGTGGTGAATAGTAAAACAGCAGAAAATTTCATCCGCTCTGCAAAACCACCAACCACCAAAGCAGGTGTAATAATAGCAAAGGTCATCTGAAACATGGCAAAAAGAGTTTCAGGAATATCACCAATTAAACTGTCAGTGCCAATTCCCATCATAAAACTTTTTCCCAAGCCACCAATCAGACCGTTCAATCCCCCACCATCACCAAATGCCAAGCTATAAACAAAGCTAAACCACAGCACAGAAACCAAGCAACTAATAGCAAAACACTGCATCATAATAGAGAGAATATTCTTGGTCCGCACCAACCCCCCATAAAAGAGAGCCAACCCTGGTAGAGTCATAAACAGTACCAAGGCAGTAGCGGTTAGAATCCAAGCAGTATTGGCCATATTAAGACTGGCACTATCATCTGCCAACCCAACAGCAGGGAGCATAAATATTGTACAAAAAACTGTTAAAAACTTCATTTGAGAGGAGTTTCCTTGAAATCTATATGTGTCAAAAAACTTTAAGGAGA
>JADFYX010000151.1 GCA_015232795.1 Magnetococcales bacterium | reverse complement strand
TAAATGATATTGTGGTATCCGAACTAGATAGTGATGAAACAGTAACTGTAACCTTAACCCTATCGGATGCTGATGCTGGCAGCCTCTCCACCGCCACATCCAATGCTGTTACCTCTACCTTTGTGGGGGGGGTCTGGACGGCAGATGGTCTGGTGGATGATGTCAACACCTTGTTGGCCGGGGTGACATTTACACCCACTGCTGATTATGACCAAAACTTTACCATTGCCACCTCTGTTACCGATGGTGAAGCAACAGCAGTTACCAGCACAAAGAGTGTTAGCGTAACAGCAGTGAACGATGCCCCAACCGCAACCAATATGAGTGGGGCCGAAAGCTTTACCGAGGATGATGGAGCATTTAGCCTTACGGATATTGTGGTATCCGAGGTGGACAGTGATGAAACAGTTACCGTTACCCTGACCCTATCCGACAGCAATGCCGGAACTCTCTCCACCGCCACATCCAATGCTGTTACCTCTACCTTTGTGGCTGGAGTATGGACCGCAGACGGTCTGGTGGCTGATGTCAACACTCTATTGGCAAGTGTAACTTTCACAGCCACTGCCGATTATGACCTTGATTTTACCATTGCAACCTCGTTGACCGATGGTGGGTCAGCAGCAGTTACAGGCACAAAAAGTGTAACGGTTACCGCTGTAAATGATGCCCCAACTGCAACCAACATGAGTGCCGGAGAAACCTTTAGCGAAGATGATGCCGCCTTTAGTTTGACAGATATTGTGGTATCCGAGGTGGATACCGCAGAAACAGTAACCGTTACCCTGACCCTGTCCGATAGCGATGCCGGAACTCTCTCCACCGCCACATCAAATGCTGTTACCTCCACCTTTGTAGCTGGTGTCTGGACGGCTGATGGTCTGGTGGCAGATGTTAATACTCTGTTAGCCGGGGTGACATTTACACCCACTGCCGATTATGAAGATGATTTTACCATTGCCACATCTGTTACCGATGGAGAGGCTGCAGCAGTTACCGGAACAAAAATTGTTTCCGTAAGTAAAGTAAATGATGCCCCAACTGCTGTAAATATGAGCGGGGCCGAGAGCTTCAATGAGGATGATGGAGCCTTTAGCCTGACAGACATTGTTGTGACAGATGTGGACGCTGATGATACGGTTACTGTTACCCTTACCCTATCCGATGCCGATGCTGGCACTCTTTCAACTGCTACCGCCAATGCTGTTACCTCCACTTTTGTCGCTGGAGTCTGGACCGCAGATGGTCTTGTAGATGATATCAACACTCTTCTGGCTGGTGTGACCTTTACCCCTGCTGCCGATTATGACCAAAATTTTACCATTGCAACTTCGGTAACAGATGGCGATACCCCAGCAGTTACCAGTACAAAAAGTGTAACTGTTACCCCGGTAAACGATGCACCCACCGCTACCAATATGAGTGTGGCTGAAAGCTTTACCGAGGATGATGCTGTCTTTAGCTTGACAGATATTGTAGTGTCCGATGTTGATACAGGCGAGACTGTTGTGGTTACCTTGAGCCTGTCCGATAGTGATGCAGGCACCTTATCTACCGCCACCGCAAATGCTGTCACATCCACTTTTGTAGACGGTGTATGGACAGCGGATGGTCTGGTTCAAGATGTCAACACTCTCTTGGCTGGTGTTACCTTTACCCCTGCTGCCGATTATGACCAAGATTTTACCATTGCCACCAATGTTACCGATGGTGAAGCCACAGCAGTTACAGGTTCAAAGGTTGTCTCGGTCACAGCAGTTAACGATGCCCCAACAGCTAGCAACCTAAATGCAGCCGAAAGCTTTACCGAGGATGATGGTAGCTTTAACTTGACCGCCATAACAATTGCAGATGTTGACTCTGTGGATGAGATGGTGGTCACATTAACCCTATCAGATGCCGATGCTGGCACTATAGCAACGGATACCTCTAATGCTGTTACCTCTACCTTTGAAGATGGTGTATGGCAAGCAGAGGGGCTTATGGCAGATATCAACACCCTTTTAGGTAAGTTGATATTTACCCCAGCTTATAATTATGACCAGGACTTTACCATTGCCACCTCGGTTGCCGATGGTGAAGCAGCAACAATTACCGGCACAAAAAGTGTTACTGTAACCGCTGTAAACGATGCCCCTACTGCTACCAACTTAAGTGCAGACGATAGCTATACAGAAGATGATGCTGCCTTTAGCTTTACCGAAATTGTGATTTCAGATGTAGATTCTGATGAAACAGTGGTGTTCACTGTTACCCTATCAGATGTGGAGGCTGGCAGTCTGGCAACATCTACATCCAACGCTGTTACCTCTACATTTGAAAATGGGGTCTGGCGAGCAGAGGGTCTGGTTGACGATGTCAATACCCTCCTTACAAGGATGAGATTTACCCCAACACCAGATTATGACCAAGACTTTTATATATCCACCTCTCTAACCGATGGTGAAGCCGACGAAATTACCGGGATAAAGAGTATAACAGCTACCCAATTAAACGATGCCCCCACAGTTACAGATTTTAATTGGGGTGAACGCTTCACTGAGGATGGCGATGCCTTTAATTTGATGGCCATTACGGTTACAGACAAAGATACAGGTGAGAAGATCACTGCTACCTTGACCCTATCCGATGCCGATGCCGGAACCCTATCCACCGCTACTTCAAATTTAGTTAGCTCCAGCTTTGCAAACGGTGTATGGAGTGCATACGGCCTTGTGGATGATGTCAACACCCTTTTGGCTGAAATAACATTTACTCCCGCAGCCGATTATGACCTAAATTTCACCATTGCTACCTATATAGCCGACGGCGAAGCAGACCCGTTGAGAGGAACAAAAATTGTAACAGTAACTGTAGTAAACGATGCCCCCACCGCAACCGGACTTGATGCTGAGGAGATTTTCAGCAACAGTGGTGATGCATTCAACCTTACAGATATTGTGGTTACAGATGTAGACAGTGACGAGACAGTAGTAGTTACTTTAACCCTATCAGATATTGAGGCTGGTACGTTAACCACCGCCACTTCCAATGCTGTTACCTCTACATTTGAAAATGGAGTATGGAGAGTAGAAGGTGGGCTAGATGATGTAAACGCCCTCCTTGCACAAGTTACATTTACTCGCAGTGACGATTATGATCTGGATTTCTCACTAGCCACCTTGGTAACAGATGGTTATCAAGCTGTAAGTGGTAGTAAAAGCTTTGCTTTTTCATTTATTGCGGAGCAAAGCCAAAATATAAGCATCACCCCTGACGATATTATGTTGAGTGAACAAAATAGGAGCCAGGACAATGTTGTGCTGCAAAAACCAGCAACTATGGAACAGAGAGAAAATCAACCTGACACGGTCATTGAAGCAAAATTAGAAGCAGAGCCCAAGGCGGAACCTACCCAAATAGTAGAAACAGAAGCAACTGCCTTGGCAGAGGCAATTGCCAGAGGGGATCTGCCCAACAACTTGATATCTGTTTCTGGTTTCACCCCGGAAGCGTCACACATTTTTGAGTTTAACTATATACACCCTTTAACAGATTTTAACGTTGTTCGTACCGAAATGATTGAGGAATCAAGCAGACTGACCGATACATACTTTATCCCTATAAACCATGGGGTGTCGGCTAATGGTGGTCAGTCAGGAGACATCACCTTAACTTTGCCGCAGCTTGTGTCAAACTCTCTAGACAATATAAGCAGCGGAGTTGAAGGGCTGTTATGGTTGAGTGACATTGATGATAACCTTTCTGAAACTCTACTTGGTGCGACAATTTTAAATAGTGGAGTTGATGACTCACAGGCCAAGCAGATAATAGGGGATGATGAAGAAAAAGCTGTGGCGACCCATTATGGTGTTATTCAAAATGGAGCGCAATCAGATGGTAATGTTGGCCTCACAGGTATGTTGCAAGGGGATGCCGATGGTAGTTATGGCTTTTTTGCCAAAAGCAGCACCCTGCAAAACATCGCCAAAGAGAGTCAGTTATAAAATAAAGGTCTTTTAATGCTGAATAAATGGATACTGTTTTTTGTTGTCTTGCTCTATTGTCTGCCAATTCAGGCTAACCAAGGTGGAGAGTCTGAAGGGTTTAAATTAGAGGATAGGCCAGAGTTTCGTGCGGTGTTGGTCCCCAAAAAAAGGACTACCCTTGCTGCTGGAATTTCCGCCCGCATCAAAGAGCTAAATGGTCAAAACGGCACATTTTTTACCGCAGGCGATGCTCTCGTTGTCTTTAATTGCGATATGTTCCACGCCCAATTGAATAAAGCCCAGGCACTGTTGGCAGGAGCCACAGAGCAAAATCAGGCTATTCAACGTCTGGCTGAACTAAAATCTGTGGGAGGTATGGAGGCCAAACGTACCGCCAACGAAGTCGCCAAATCTAAAGCTGACGTTGCTATTTGGCAGATCCGCATAAAACAGTGCCGCATAAATGCCCCTTTTTCCGGTCGGGTTGGGAAGGTGCATGTACGAGAATATCAACATGTGACAGAGGGGGAGCCACTTGTTGATATTTTGGACCATAAAAATTTGGAGATGGAGATAATAGTACCATCCCGTTGGATCTCCTGGCTAAAAAATGGCACACGTTTTAACATTCGTATTGATGAGACCCAAAAGAGCTATCCGGGTAAAATTACCCTTTTAGGAGCAGAGGTTAACGCCTTGAACCAGTCCATAAGGGCTGTTGGCAAAATTAGTGGCTATTTTCCTGAGCTTATGCCGGGTATGAGCGGAAGTGTTATTTTTAACAAATTTGCTAAAAAGAAAAACCCGTCACAATGACAAATAACAGCCAAACTCCTCTTGCCTCCTTGCTACAACTGGCTAAAAAATCTCTTCAGGCCCAAGATGAGTCTGCGTTTGGCTTTTTGCTTGTTAACGAGACCCATTTTCTCACCCCCTACAGACAGGCTGCGCTATGGTACAGCACAGATGATAATGAGGGACAGATCCAGGCTCTATCCGGTTTGGCAAATCCTGAACAACGAACCCCATATATTGAATTTCTCACCGAGTTATTACGCAAATGGGACTCTATGGGCATATCCGATGATATGGTTCTTGTTAGGGATGAGATGAAAAATATCAACGATATAGCCCAATGGGAGCGATGGCTTCCCAAACATGCTATTTGGTTGCCTTTAATTAGTAAGGATAACCACTATCTTGGGGGTATGTTACTGGCCAGAGAAAAAGAGTGGAGCGAATTTGAGATAAAACTTCTTGGTGAGCTCTCCACATTTTATAGCCATGGCTGGGATGCTCTGCTTAAACGTTCCATAACCCGACAACCTTGGCTTGCGTGGATTGCTGGTATCATTGCAAAAAAATGGATGAAGTTAGCCCTGTTTATATTTGCAATTGGGGTTTTCATGCTTCCGGTAAGGCTTACGGTGTTGGCCCCTGCCACCATAGTAGCTAAAAATCCTTCATCCATAACCTCCCCTATTTCCGGTGTTATAGATCAACTATATGTAAGCCCCTATCAGTTGGTTAAAAAAGGGGAAGTTATATTTACCCTGGATAAAGAAGAGGTACAAAACCAGCTTATTATTGCCAAAAAAGCTCTTGGGGTGATTCGCGCCCAATATCGACTGGCACAACAGCAAAACCTCATTGGGCAGATCGGCAAGGCGCAAACCACCCTGCTGCAAAAGCGGATGGAACAACAGATGGCGGAAGTGAATGCTGTTCAGGATATCTATAACCGCCATTTACGGGTAGCTCCCCACGACGGTTTTGTACTTTTTGATAATATTCATGAGTGGGAAAACAGGCCAGTAAAACTTGGGGAGCAGATATTAAAAATTGCCCACCCCCTCCAGAACGAACTTGAAATTCTACTTCCCATGGGTAACGCCATTGATCTTGATCCAGGATCTAAAACAGTTCTTTTTCCAGACATAAACCCCTTGCGTAAAATTGATGCTAAATTAGATGATATCTCCTACAATGCCAAAATAGAACCTGGTGGAGAGATGAGCTATCGACTAACCGCCAGCTTTGAAAGGGTAGAGACCAACCTGAAAATAGGTATGCGGTGAACAGCCAAAACGCGTCTAACTGATTGTTTCCAAACGCTTGCGCGGCGTCATTATACCCCATGGCGTTGCGCTCAACCTTATCCCATAGACCTAAATGCGTGAAAAACAATTCACAGTTGGCGAAAGCTCCCGAACCGGCATTTCCGACTCCTACTTT
>JADFYX010000150.1 GCA_015232795.1 Magnetococcales bacterium | reverse complement strand
ATGCGTCATGCAAAATCGTCATGGGATTCAGATGCTACCACCGATTTTGAACGTCCTTTAGCAAAACGAGGCAAAGGTGATGCCCCCCGCATGGGACAGTGGATTCTGGAGCAAGGCCTACTTCCAGACCACATTGTCAGCTCTCCTGCTTTACGAGCCAAGCAGACAGCACTCAAAGCCTGTAAAGCTATGGGGATAAACAAGGGTAAGATAAACTGGGACCCCCGTGTTTATGGAGCAGGAACCGAAGATCTACTTGAGGTGCTGGCTGAAGTTCCTAGCGAAGCTTTCCGGGTAATGTTGGTTGGTCACAATCCTGGAATGGAGTTTATCTTCAACTATCTGGCAAAAAAAAGTGGCGATGATCAGATAGAATACACCCCCGTTAAAACTGCTACTGTTGTCGTACTAGACCTACCAGAAGGTTGGAAAAATTTACAAGCCGATTGCGCCAATTTAGTCAAAGTTCAATACCCAAGAGAGCTTGTAACACAAGAAAATTCTGACAAATAAATGGATGAAATATTTAACTATTTGCATGCCAGACGTGCAGATGCCCTTGAAAATCTAGTTAATTATCTTAAAATCCCATCTATTTCTAGTGATCCCAGCCAAAAGCAAGAGATGGTAGACTGCGCTGAGTATACAGCGCAACTCATGAAAAATGCAGGCCTTAATGATGTTAAAGTGCATACAACCAAGGGTCATCCTATTGTAGTTGGGGCGTGGCGCAAGGCTCCCAACAGACCAACAGTATTGATATATGGTCACTATGATGTACAACCAGTCGATCCTTTAGCTCTTTGGAACAATCCCCCTTTTTCTCCTCATATTGAAAACAGTCGAATTTTTGCCCGAGGATCTGCCGATGACAAAGGGCAAATTCTTATGCATATTCAGGCCATAAAAGCAATTTTAGCGACAAAAGGTGAGCTACCGGTTAATGTCTGCATAGTTGTTGAGGGTGAAGAGGAGTTTGGCAGTGCCAACCTGCCAGAGTTTTTAATAAACCATGCCCAAGAGCTAAAAGCAGATGTGGCCTTGGTTTCCGACTCTTCCATGTGGGCAGAGGGTATTCCTGCCATTACAACATCTCTACGTGGTCTTTTGTTTCTGGAAATGACCCTAACAGGCCCAAACCGGGACCTCCACTCTGGAACCTTTGGTGGAGCGGTAGCAAACCCATTGGAAATTTTAGCAAGGGCTTTGGCTCGGGTAAAGGATGACGATGGGCGGATTTTAATTCCTGGTTTTTACGACTCCGTAACTCCTATTCCAGCAGCAGTAAGAGAGCAGCACAAAACCCTGCCCTTTGATAAAAACGCCTATTTCGCCAACATTGGTATAACCGAAGGTTGGGGTGAGTCTGGCTTTACAACGTTGGAACAGCTTTGGTTGCGACCAACCTTTGAGATTAATGGAATATGGGGTGGTTTTATTACACCTGGAGCAAAGACAGTATTACCATCTAAAGCCCATGCAAAACTCTCCTTACGCTTGGTGGATGGACAGAACCCTGACAATATTGAAAAATTAGTCACAGATTATTTTAATTCAACTCTTCCAAATAGTGTTACCTTAACCATGAGCCGTGTTACAGGTGGAGGCCGAGGAGTAGTAGTTCCAAATGATTTTCCCCCACTTATTGCTGCAAAAAAAGCTCTGGTAGAAACCTTTAACTGCGAACCACTATTAGTTGGCGAAGGGGCTTCAATTCCAGTTGTCGCCGACTTTAAAACCACCTTAAACCTAAACACCCTGTTAATAGGCTTCGCCCTACCCGATGCCTGTCCCCACTCTCCCAACGAAAACATGCATATACCAACATTTCATTTGGGTACAGAAAGCTTGGTTCGTCTGCTTTATTATCTATAGGCTTTTTTAGTTTTAAATAGCAATGAGACAGAACAGAGCGAGCCATTTCACTAACTCTGAACACTGGATCAGGTCCCACAACTTCCTCCTAAAGAAAAATTATGTAATTATATTGTATAAAGACCTTGAAAAAGTTGGTGTTGAAGTAAAAGTTAAAATCAGGAGGAAGGTACAATGAATAATCCAACGGCAAAACTGGCCGGACAAAACCAACCCTTGATCCTGGTGGTAGAAGATGACGAGGATCTCATGGATTTAATTATTATCTTTCTGCAAAATCTTGACTACCAAACTGCCCAAGCTACAAATGGTAGAGAAGCCGTTGCATTTTGTAAAAAATCACCACCATCCATGATTATCATGGATATCGCAATGCCGATCATGGACGGTGTGACCGCTTGTGCCGAGATTCATAAACAAGCCGGGGAAGATAAAATTCCCATCATCATGATTACCGCCCTGAACAGTACTAAAGATGTGGATAGAAGTTTTGCTGCCGGTGCCAATGATTTCATTACCAAACCTATCCATTTTGCAGTACTTAAAAATCGCATCTTGAGAACATTGGAACGAATAACCCTGGAAAAATCCTTGAAGAGCACCAATAAAAGGATGGAAGCTCAGGTTCTCGAACGAACCCAGCAGTTACAGCAGGCCAACGAGGATCTTAATGTTCATCAACATGAGTTAATGATAAAACATCGGGAATTGGTGCAATCTCACAAGAATTTAGAACAGGCACGGGATCGCTGGGCCATACTGTTCAACGATTCCCCTTTAGGTTTGATACTACTCTCCCAGGAAGGGACCATCCTGGAACCCAACTCAAAAGCCCGTAGCATGTTAGGTATTGAACTGACCGGGTTTAGCAATCTCCCATTTACGCAGTTTTTTACCCAAGAGAGTCAGGATGCCCTGTTGCCACATCTTAAGGATCTCTTCCACAAAAAGATGCCGCAATCCTGCAAGGTCACTGCGTTAATAAATGGAAACCCTGGCCCCATCCTGCAAATGACCAGCACCTTCTTGATGGAAGAGAAGGATATGCCAACCCTATTTCTGGTCACGATGACTGACATTACCCAACGAATACTGGCTGAAACCAGTTTGAAAACAGCCAATTTGGCTTTGGAAAAGCAACGTCTGTTTTTGGAAACTGTGCTGGAAAATATTCAAGATGGTATCGTCGCCTGCGACAAGAGAGGTATGCTTACCTATTTCAACCGCGCCACACGTTTTTTTCACGGTATCGACCAGGAAAACCTACCACCAAAAGAGTGGGCAGAAAGATATGACCTCTACCTTCCTGATGGGGTTACGCATATGCCAACATCGGAGGTCCCGCTATTTAAAGCCTTTAATGGAAAAAAAATACGCAGCCAGGAGATGGTTATTGCTCCGAAAAATGGCAAAAAACGTTTTATCGAGGCCACAGGCCAGCCCATGTATGATGATACAGGAGACAAATTAGGGGCCATGATATCCTTGCATGATGTCACCGAACAAAAAAAAGCCCAAGCCGATCTGCTAGAGAGTGAAGGACGCTACCATGCCCTGTTTGAACAAACCGCAGAATCAGTAGTATTAGTGGATGTAGACACCATGACAATAGTGGAATGCAACCGCAAAGCCTATGAAATCCTGGGATATGAGCGAGAGGAATTTATCGGACTTTCTCTCAAGGATATCGACCTTGCCGTACAACAATCAGATAAAGAAATACCTCGGCGCAAGAGACTAATACAGGAAAATGGTGAACTGATAATTGAAAGCCAACACCAATGCCGGAATGGAATCATTCATGATGTTGCTATCAAATCCAGACCACTAACAATCAACAGTAGACCATCTATCCTCTGTGTCTGGCGTGATATCACCCTGGAAAAGAAGGAGCAGGAGAGCAGAAAACGTTTTCAGGAAGAGGTAGAGAATAACGAGCGCAAAAGATTGGCCCATACCCTACACGACACGGTAGTACAAGATTTACATGTCACCTTGCTGGGTTTAAAGAGAGAAAGAAAAAACATCCTATCTGGAACCCAGACCTCTACTGAATTTTTGAATCAGAGTATTGATGGAGTCACCAACACCATTCAGCAGTTGCGGAATATATCCAGCACAATCCACCCGCTTTTCCTAGAAAAAATGGATCTGGAAGAGGCCATGCAATGGAAGTGTGGACAGTTGAACATGACCTGTAAAATTACAAACCAATGGCGGGATATGCCGGAATGGTGGCAGATGTCAAAAACAATCAAAAACAACACCTTCCTGATTTTCCAGGAGGCATTGACCAATGCCGTCAAACATACCGATGTTGATGAGATAAACGTGGGGTTGCATATTGTCGATTCCAGCCTGCACAAAATGGAAATATTTGATCATGGACAAGGAATGGACCAATCACAGTTGCTAGAGTCACCAACAGGATTAGGGATAGCCATCATGCAGGAACGGGCGCAACGTATCAATGGCGAGTTGCAGATCAAAAGCACACCTGGCAAGGGCACAATCATCACCCTACTGTTTCCCATATCATCTACCTCCGAGATAATTAAAATAGTGTAGAGTATCTACGCTACATCTATATTGCTTTTTTCTTGACATACTGGTCCAGGAGTTTCCTCTATCGTAAAAAATCATATGTTTACTCAGGTGAGGAAGATAAAAATTTGAAAAAAGAAAAGCTTATACACAACGCCCAACCGATGCGCTAAATATGTCATGATTAGAATAATTTTAGCAGATGACCACGCTCTCCTCCGACAGGGACTAGTCGCACTATTATCGGAAGAGGATGATATGGATATTATAGCCCAAGCTGGAGATGGCAAGGAGGCATGGAAACTGATAAAAACCATGCGCCCCCATGTTGCCATCTTGGATATATCCATGCCAGGCATGAATGGTATTGAATTGACTGCTCGCATCAAACGGGCTGAACTAGGTGTTCGTGTCGTACTCCTGACTAGCCACAGCGACCCTTCTCTGGTCCTCCAGGGGGAAAAGGAAGGAGCCACGGCCCACATACTCAAGGAAAATACCTTTGAAGAGTTGGTGAAAGGGGTGCGTTGCGCCCATAAAGGCTGCCGTTTTATCAGTTCGATTTTGGCCGCCAAAATGGAGGGTATATATCCAACTGGAGCCAATAACCGACCTTCTCCCCGGGAACAGGAGGTATTGGCACAGATAGCCAAAGGGCTTACTGACAAGGAAATCGCCCGCGTTTTAAATGTCACCCCCTCCACCATCAACACCTATAAAACCCGCCTTCGGGAAAAACTTGGCCTGAAATCCAAAGCCGAAATGGCTAATTTCGCCGTCCGAATGGGATTGGATAAATAGCGGTATTCCACCTCTTATTTAAAACTCAGCTCCTAACTAACCTTTCGTTAATATTTATATTTGTAGAGTATCTACTCTAGATTAACTCTTTCCTTAATAAAATAAAATAGGTGAATCAATTTATTCCCCAAGTAGTTAAACGGGGCCAAGGGTAGACCAAATTAGCAAAACATTGATCTCTGGGACAACACCATATTCACCTTGCAGTATGGTGTTGTTCCATACAGAAACTTGAAGGCTGCCGTATTGTAGGTGAGGGGTGATTATAGAGGACAAAGGGGTTAAAAATAGTCATTAATGACTATTTTTTATTTACCATGGTAAATTAGAATGAACTGATCAAAAAACAATTAGAAACCCATCATGCTGACACTGCTACTAAATTTTTCCCAATGCTCCTGCAACAGCTCCCAATAATCCGTTAGAAGTAAATGGTTTAGACAGGGTTTTGTGAGCTCCAAATGCGGACGCCATCTTCAGGACCAATTGGGCACTGGCAGTCGTACCGTCACCAGATATGGCCATTAATCGGAAAGCCGGATTTTTATTATGTAACGCCCTTATCACCTCCAGACCATCCATCTCCGGCATAAATATTTTTGTTATAACAAGATCCACACTGTACTCTTCACAAAGAGTTACCCCTGTATGACCATCGGCGGATACCATTACTACATGACCGGCATCCTCAAGGGTTTTCTGAATCTGATTACTAACTACCTTCTCATTTTCAATAAGCAGAACAATTGACACTAGATTTCTCCGATTTATTAAATATCATCTGTTTGCGTTCCCGCCTTGAAAAGAAATTTAACCCGGCATTTTTCATTTTAAATACAAATCTCGGTGAAGGGTTTTGTAAAACCATATTACGACCACTCTGCTGCAAGAGACTTCTGGCAGAATCCAGAATCAGCAAAATAGTGCCATTTACCTCTTCCACACCGCTAGCATCCACAGTCAGTGTTTTAGCCCCATTTTTGATGAAACCATGTAACGACATGACCATCATG
>JADFYX010000014.1 GCA_015232795.1 Magnetococcales bacterium | reverse complement strand
ATATATTTCTTGCTAGCTTGTTTCTGTCGTAATAATTGAGTTTTAAAATAATTTTTAATTGTTACCATATAAATGGTTTTAAAAAAAATCCGGGATGTAGTTTCTGGGGGGAATAATGACGCAGTTGGATAATCATAATAATAGCAGTGGGCAAGCTGGTAGTTTTTTGGAGGTGCTTGCTGTGTTTTTTAAGCTCGGATTAACCTCTTTTGGTGGTCCTGTGGCCCATATAGGTTATTTTAGAGACGAACTTGTAATAAAACGCAAATGGCTGGGTGAAAACTCTTATGCTGATCTGGTGGCTATGTGTCAGTTTCTTCCTGGTCCTGCCAGCAGCCAGGTTGGTATGGGGCTTGGTCTTCTTCGTGCTGGTTTTCCTGGTGCCTTAGCTGCTTGGTTAGGTTTTACCCTACCTTCTGCTATAGCTATGATTCTTTTTGCCTTGGGTGTCACAAATATGGATTTGGCATCCCATGGGGGGTGGCTCCACGGCTTAAAAGTTGTTGCTGTTGCAGTAGTTGCTCAGGCTGTCTGGGGTATGGCTCGCTCTCTCTGTCCAGACCGCACACGGGCTTCATTGGCTATTTTAGCAGCTATTTTGGTTGTTTTATGGCCTACGGCCTTTGGGCAGGTAGGGGCTATTGTTGTGGGTGGGATTTTTGGTTGGAAATTTCTTGATATTGCAGGTGAGCAAACAGGGGAGAGACTCAGCACATCACTATCTCGTCGCACCGGAGTTGTGCTGTTAGCTGTTTTTGCTGCTCTTCTACTGCTTCTGCCGGTTTTGGCAAGCTCTTCTTCCAATCCTATAATTCAAATTTTTGATAGTTTTTATCGCACAGGTTCTCTAGTGTTTGGTGGTGGCCATGTGGTGTTGCCCCTGCTGCAAACTGAGGTGGTTCCATCCGGTTGGTTGGACAATGAACTATTTTTAGCAGGTTATGGAGCTGCGCAAGCTGTTCCAGGCCCACTTTTTACCTTTGCTGCATATCTTGGTGGGGCCATTGGACACGGCCCGTCTGGATGGGGTGGTGGTCTGCTGGCATTGGTGGCGGTTTTTCTGCCCTCGTTTCTTTTGGTGGCTGGTATGCTACCTTTTTGGGATGCTTTTCGGGTTAAGCCAGGAGCACAGTCTATTCTTAGAGGGGTAAATGCAGCCGTAGTGGGACTTTTGCTGGCTGCTCTTTATCACCCTGTCTGGACCAGTGGCATACTATCAGCCAGTGATTTTGCCCTTGGCTTGGCTGCGTTTGCAGGGTTGATGTTTTGGAAAATTCCCCCTTGGTTGGTGGTTGTTTTGGCAGCAACTGCTGGGGGATTGATGTAATTTAGTAAAAAACAGTTATTACAAAACGGGGTGAAAAATGGGTCAGGGAATATTTGGACTATTTGTGCTAACTCTTCTGGCCTGGGCTATGAGTGAAAATAAAAAGTTAATCAATTGGCGACCTATTATTATCGGCATTGTTTTACAGTTTGTTCTTGCTGGGCTTTTGTTAAATTTCACTCTATTTAAAGAGATATTTCTATTTTTAAACTCCATGGTTATCTCTTTGCAGCAGGCAAGTAAAGCTGGTACCAGTGTTGTTTTTGGTTATTTGGGTGGGGGTGATCTCCCCTTTGTAGAGACTTTTTCTGGTGCAAGCTTTCTATTTGCTTTTCAAGCACTTCCCCTGATTTTACTTATGAGTGCTCTCTCGGCTCTGCTCTATTATTGGAAAATTTTACCCGTTATCGTGGGCTGGTTTTCTTTGTTATTGCAAAAGAGTATCGGTATTGGCGGAGCCTTGGGATTTGGTGCCGCCATGAATATTTTTGTCGGTATGATTGAAGCCCCCATTACCATTCGCCCTTATCTTAAAATTATGACCCGCAGCGAGATGTTTGCTATTATGACGTGTGGAATGGCAACCATAGCTGGTACTGTTATGGTTCTCTATGCCACAATCTTAGGCCCAATTTTTCCAGATGCTTTGGGTCATCTTCTTACGGCCTCCATAATAAGTGCACCTGCTGCTTTGGCTCTGTCGTTATTGATGGTTCCTGAAACCGCAGAGGGGGGGACTATTGGTGATAGCCTGCCTCCTTCCCAAGCAACAGGGGCAATGGATGCCATTAATAAAGGAACTAGCGATGGTGTTCAGCTTTTAATTCAAGTTATGGCGATGATGGTTGTGTTGATTGCCTTGGTGGAGTTGGTAAACCAAATTTTGTCGCTTTTACCCATGTTAAACGATGCTCCCCTTACACTACAGAGGGTGTTGGGTTGGCTAATGGCTCCCATTGTCTGGCTTATGGGTATCCCATGGTCCGAGGCCCATATTGCAGGTGCTCTTATGGGGACAAAAACTATTCTCAACGAGTTTATTGCCTACATGGATTTGGTAAATATACCCGCTCATGAACTGAGTGATAAAAGCCGTTTGATAATGATTTACGCTATGTGCGGTTTTGCAAATTTAGGCAGTCTCGGAATTATGATCGGGGGTATTGGTGGGATAGTGCCTGAGAGGAGAAAAGAGATCATAGAGCTAGGAACGCGCTCTATAGTTGCTGGCACATTAGCTACCTGTATGACAGGTGCAGTGGTTGGCATTGTTTCTGGCTGAGAAAAGGTACGTTTTTTGTCGGTACAAAAAAATCTATAAAACTTAATAATTATGCCCAACTGTCTTTTTTGCGAGACTTGCGATCATTCTCTTCATCATCATCATAAGATGGCTCTAAATCTCCTGACCCCCAACAGGAATTACAAGATTCCACCTTTTCCCCTTCACAGTTTGGGCAGCTAATGTCGCCGACGAGTCCAGATCCTTTGCAATGAACACAAGGCACTTCACCAGTTCCGTTGCATTCATCACATACCATAATTTTCATGCTTCTTACTCCAAAAATTTGAGGTTATTTTATTAACTTAAAATTTAAAAATCCAAGACTATCTGTTATTCTTGTTAAGAATCTACAGGAAAACGTTTTAATACCTCTTTACCCAAAATTTCTGCTACAGTTCTGCTGCCATCAACTGTAAAGTGACAATAGTCTATGTAGAGTTCAAAATCAGATTTTAAATGGCGTATTTCTTGGTTGAGATCTAAAAATCTAAACCCGCTTTTTTCTACCCTTTCTTGGCTGGCTTTTGAGAGATATTCATCAAAAAAATATTTACTCATCAAAATAAATCGATCAATAGCATCATTGGAGAGGTTTGGTCCGACACCAAAAACTTCCCGCCGCATCTGGTTTTCAATTTTAGACCACTCTTTGTTTATTTGTCGATAGAGCATAGGCTGTATTGCAAAGATAAAATCAACCTTATCAGAGTGTAATACTGCCATATAATGATCTAAAATCTGCAAAAACCGCTGAGATGATCCTGTGAATGAATCTTCATATTTTCTATACTGGGCGATGGAATATTTTTCCTGATCCATATCATCCCGTAAGTAAAATTGCTTTTTTAACTGCTCACCAACATAATTACGAAAATACCTGTTATATAACAGGTTTAGTACAGTCATGAATTTTGGTTTGTATAAACGGACTTCATCCAATAAAGTCACATAGTTAGGAATTCTTGCTTCCATCTCAGCATATGGTCTGCCAGACATTATTCCATAATGCAGATCGTTATAGCCATCTAAGTTTATGATAATATCAGGGGAAAAACGGGATATGGTCTCTTGGTAGTAGATCATTGATTGGTGGAGCATTCTATCTGTGGCAGCAGCGTTTATGACCTCAAACTTTAAACCGGGACGCTGAGCCGAAAGATAACTCTCCAACTGCCCAGCTAAACCCAAAGAGTAAGACAAATTACCAAGATGGTAAGGGTGCACAGATGCAAAAGGTGGGAACTGTCCCACGCCGAATACAGCCGATCCCCCCATAACAAAAATACGGATAACATCATCTGGTTTTTTTTCAAAAATTGGATTGTCTGAAACAAAACCATTTCTATCGACAATAGATGGTGGATCGTCAGGATTCTTCTTTACTTCGTTCCAAAGTGGAGCACCAGGAGTATTTTTAAATACATGATAGCCAGACAGAATCTGGTTGTATTCATATTTGTTGGGGTTTATGCCGTATAAGTACAGCACAAGAGATGAGCCTACTTCCAGAACAGCCAGTAATAGGCAGATGGTAAAAGCAAAGAGGCCAAAATTCTTAAAAAACCTCTCAATTTTGTTAGCCGTATTCATAAATCAAACCAGATGCACATTACAACTGCTGTTTCTAGGATGGTTAAGCTGTATGCTACCTCTTTTCCTTTTACAACGATTAAAGCCTTTTTTTCAACTGATTATTTCAGAAAGTTGAAAATTTATGCGATATAATTGGATTATATGTATGTTTAACATTTTGAAAATTAAGGTGAAAATAAAATTAATATAGCAAAAAAGCCCCTAAAGAAAAACAGGGGCTTTTTTTGTCAGGCTATGACCGTAAAGCAAAATTGCTGGTCAAATTATTACGCCTATCTACTTAAATCTACTAATAATTGCGAATGTACTACACCTACTGATCTACTGAAAATTGCGAATCAACTGCACCGTGGAATGCTATTCATAAATTTGCGTATGTACGAATATTTTAGTTGACTTGCACCTGTATAGAGCGGGGTTTTGCCTCTTCCAATTTTGGTAGTGCTACCTCTAATACCCCACTATTATAGGCAGCGGTGATTTTTTTCACATCTGTAGAGCTGTTTAGCTGAAAAGAGCGGCTAAAACGGCCATATGCTCTCTCAACCCGATGGTATTTGTCCTGATTTTGGGCATCTGCAAATTTACGCTCTCCCGAAATTGTTAATAGGTTATTGTCAATATTGATGTTGATATCCTTCTGCTCCATACCGGGAACATCTGCTTTGATGATGATCTGATTTTCATCTTCACGGATATCTACATTTACGGGCAGTTGCGCCATTTGATCTGTAGAATTGTTCAAATCCTGTTCAAAAAGACGGTTGATCTCACCTTGGATCGAGCGAAAGTTGCGGAATGGATCGTAAGTAATAACTCTAGACATAGTGTTTCTCCTAAACAGTATTTATCAAAATAATTTGTTTTATGATCAGTATGGTTACGATCACGTTGCTGACTAGATAGGGATGTGGTTTTTAATTACAAGGGCAGTTTAGAATATTTTTTTCAACTATTGGATATAGTAGGAAAAATTAATTTATATTAGCAGCGAGCTTGCTAATGAATAGGGAATTTTTTATCTGCTTGTTGCTGGATAATTATTTTCTCTGTTTATGTACGGCAACAAAAGCTGACATGCTGAAAGATACTTTTTAGCAATAGACAAAAAAATTATTAAATTACTCTTGAAACTTAATCTCATCGTTGCCATCTATAATAGTAGAAACAGGCAAATGACTGATTTTTGAAAGATAAACTACTAATTTTGGAGACCTTCTAATGTCGGACAGTAATGTAGCAATTTATGCTCCCGCAAATTCCTCTATATATAGTGGCGACTCAGGATTTCAAAAATTTCTTAAAGAGGCATATCAGGCTCCTATGCTTACCCAAGAGCAAGAGCATGAGTATGCTACAAGATTGCATGAGCATAATGATCTTCATGCAGCCCACAGCTTAATCAACTCTTATTTGCGTTATGTAGTAAAAATTGCAAGAGAGTACCGTAACTATAATTTGAACCTATCTGATATAGTGCAAGAGGGTACTGTGGGCTTGATGCAAGCAGTTAAAAAATTTGATCCTACACGGGGAAGCCGTTTGTCTACTTATGCCGTGTGGTGGATAAGGGCTGCTATACACGACTATATATTGCGTTCTTGGCGTATGGTTAAAATCGCTACCACCCAGCTAAAACGCCAACTCTTTTTTAAATTGCGCCAAGAAAAAGATTCTTCGGCACTGCTAACAGTGGTAGAGGCGGAAGAGCTGTCAAAAAAATTTGGTACTGATGCCCAAACCATACTTGAAGTAGATAGCCGTATGAGTGGTTCTGATACATCTCTAAACCAGCCTTTGTTGGATGGCAGTGGGGAGATGATCAACTTAATTGAAGATCAGCGACCCAATCAGGAGGCCGCAATTATCTCATCTGACCAACAGTATAAAATGGAGCAGTTTGTCCGGCAGGGTCTGGAGAAATTAAATCCCCGTGAGAAGATGATTATCTCCAGCAGATTTTTGGCTTCCCAGAGTGAAACCCTAGAAACTCTTTCGCAAAAACTATCTATAAGCAGAGAGCGAGTAAGGCAGATTGAAACAGCAGCTCTTATTAAGCTAAAAAAATTCTTTCAAGAGGCCCCTGGCTGTCACGATTTAGTCTTGGAAATGTAGAGACTAGCTATTTCCTTGAACTGTCATCTTGCAAAATCATTGCACTATATTCTGTTAACCAAGCTCTCATATCAGGGTTTGTCACAGTAGGCATGTGACAAACCTAGATCTTGTTACCCAAACCAATGTAAATATTTAGGTTAATAAATCCAGACCAAGTGGGTGAGACCTCTGTTCTACACCACCGTTGGGATAGCGGCTGAATAGGTCGGAAATTTTATTTTCTATCGCTTCTTTAGAAGCATCATCGCCAAATCCAGGCCCATCATGATTTTCCACTGCTTCTGAAGAGTTCCCAGATTGCTGGTTGAATTTTGCTTTATTGTAACTATCTACCACACCGTTGAGGTGAGGTAAGTAGTTATTGGTTTGTATTGAGTTTAACATTTTTCTCATCCTCTCATTAAGTGTAGATACAAAAGCTAGTTTAAAAGCCACCTTTAATACTCTTATCGGATAATGGGGAATTGAGCAAAAGCAAAAAAGAGATATTTTTATAGTTTAATGAAATTCATAAAAGAGATAAAATTAATTGTTTTCAGTAAAAATGTTTTAATAGATGCTTTGCTTAAGTGTGCAGATTAGGGGAGTTTTTGATGGCGGAAAAATCAAGTTATTATTATAAACAATCAGCAGTTATCCCATTTCGCTCAGATGGTGATGAATTGCAAATTTTAATGATCACCTCCCGCAAGAAGAAACGCTGGATCATTCCCAAGGGAATTATAGAGCCGCATCTTTCTGCTGCTGATTCCGCGGCTAAAGAGGCGTTGGAGGAGGGGGGGATAAAAGGAAATACCCTGCCCCAGGCAATTGGCAACTACACCTATGAAAAATGGGGGGGAACCTGTCGGGCAGAGGTGTTTGTTATGGAAGTTACCCAACTGCTCGAGCAGTGGGATGAAGATTTTCGTGACAGGGAATGGCTAGCTATTCCCCAAGCTATTGAACGCATTGCTGAGAAAAAACTAAAAGAGATATGTGCTACTCTTCCTGGTTTTTTACAAAAACAGGGTATTTTGTAAATACTACGTATCCACCTAGATCAACTCCTGTCTATTTAGCTATAGTGATTATCTATTAAGCTATAGTGATAACAAGCGCATGAAATTTTGCCTGGGAGATATTTTGTAAATGCAAAAGATAATTTCGCGTCCGGCTCCTTGCGAGATCGGTTCTCCTATCCTCGAATGTATGGCCTTGCGCTTGAAAGCCCTCTGCAATAGAGAGATTTTAACAGGTTCCCTGCTATTTTGCGCAGCTATTGTCGGGCTAATCTGGAATAACTCATCCTTTCATCCATGGTATGATGCCCTGCTGGGGACCGAGGCGGGGATGTATGTGGGAAACTGGATGTTGTCCAAGCCGCTACTATTATGGATAAATGATGGCTTGATGACCATTTTTTTTCTAATGGTGGGGATGGAGATAAAATATGAGCTGTTGCAGGGCAGTTTAGTCGGTCTTGAGCGGACCATTTTGCCAGGTTTAGCAGCTTTGGGTGGTATGGTAGTACCAGCTTTGCTATACACGGCAATTAATTGGCATTCAGTTGAAAATCTCAAGGGGTGGGCCATCCCATCGGCTACTGATATTGCATTTACCATGGCCATATTAGCAGTTTTGGGTAAGAGGGTTCCCCGTGAGTTGCGGATTTTTATTATGGCATTAGCCATACTTGATGATTTGGGAGCCATTATCATTATTGCGGTAGCCTATACAGAAACCCTCTCTTGGGCTTCTCTGATCCTGGCCTCATTGGCTATCTCCTTGTTGATTTTGTTTAATAGAGCTGGGGTTGTCAGATTGGATGTGTATCTGGTCGTGGGGCTTTTCCTCTGGATGTTTGTGCTTAAATCTGGGGTGCATGCCACTTTGGCTGGTGTGGTGTTGGCTTTTGCCATCCCTCTGAAGGGGCATCGCTGGGAAAGACGCTCACCATTACGCAACCTGGAGTTTGAGCTGCATCCATGGGTAGTCTGCGTAATAATGCCAGTATTCGCTTTGGCCAATACTGGTATACCTCTAGAGAGTTTGACCTTAGACCGGGTTATGGGTACCGTATCCATGGGAATAGTTATCGGTTTATGTCTAGGTAAACCCCTGGGAATATACGGTATGACCCTGTTTGCAGTAAAAATGGGCTGGGGCAAACTTCCGCTGCATGTTACCTGGTACCACTTACTTGGAGGTGCCATATTGTGCGGAACAGGATTTACAATGAGCCTCTTCATCGGATCATTGGCTTTTGAGTTTAGCGGATCAGGAATTATGATGAATGATGACCGTATAGGTATTCTGCTCGGTTCCAGCATTGCAGCTGTCAGCGGTTATATTGTACTGAGAATGGCTCCAATAATTGCCAAAGATGCCCAAAATGGATAGGAGTTGAGCTAAGAGCTTGTGAAAAAATGAAACCCTACTGCGAATGCCCCAAATTCACCTCCCGCACCATGTCGAAACGTGCCAAATTGGCTTACATAGCTCACTATGCGCACCAATTTGTCACATTCCGCCATGTCACGGGGGGTGTTTTGGAACGTTCTCGCTACGGGTTTCATTTTTTCACAATCTCTAAGCGGATACTCAGTTTGTAAATCTACCATTTATAAAAAAATTATAGGATAACTCAGCAACCTCTTGGGAGAATACCAGGCCCATATGGTTGTTATTGACCTCTATATGGAGTGCATTGGCAATTTTTGTCTCGGCAACTGCAATAGTACCATCGTTTGGTAGAGGAGGGGAGAACAGTAGACGGGAAATTCCTAGGGAATGGTTGCCTGCAATTATGCCCATCTCAATATTTTTTGGTATGGTTTTGGGGCCACCGTATAGAAGAGCCTGATCCATAGAGCCACCCAAAATTTTTGCTCCCAACCAGGGAATTTCAGCTATTTTTCTTGCTGTGTGGGAACCCAAAAAAGGGGTGCCAACGGCTACCATACGTATGTTGTTAATTTCTTGGTGTTTATGTAGAGTGTGTAGGGCAAGCAAGCCACCAAGGCTATGACAAAATAGATGGTAGGGTTTTTGGGTTTGTTGAAGAAACCTGGCAAAGTTCTCAATGTTTTTGGTTAGATCTATTTTTACAGTGGGATAGCGAAAAAACAGCACCCGATACCCAAGCTTTTTAAAAGCACGGGCCATCCAGCCCATTTCCATACCTGTCATCCAGAGGCCATGTACCATTACGACTGTTTTTATGGTTGAGTTATCCATCAGATACTCCAACAAAACTGTTTAATATTGCTTCTCTTTTTGCAGGGGCTGACTTTGAGATTTTCTCTATTGTCTTGTGAAATTTTACAATATCTCTACCCTCTTTATTAAAAACAGCCATAATTTGAGGAACCAAGCGGCTATAGGTATTTGCCGAATTAAGCTTGGCATTATTTAAACCTTTGGAAAACCACTCTTTAGGCCAAGTGTGAGCATATTTTTTACCAACCGCTTTTAATATAGCCTCTTTTTGGCGTTGTTTTGTTGTTATATCTAATGGGGATGTATACAGAGCCGCTAGCTGTTTACGAACTGTTTGTACATTATTAATAAAATTATTTTTTTGTTTTAGTTGCTTATTAATACGTAGAATATCTGCGCTGTTTCCCTGACCCTCAAACCATAGAGTTACGCCAATTTGACTTACCGCTACAGCATAAGATTCGTTGAGAGTTGGGTCATCAGCAATATAGAGTTTTTGATGGGCCAATTCATGAAATATCAAGGCCAATAATTTTTCATCTGCATAGTTTATAAATGTGTTGAGCAGCGGATCATCAAACCAGCCAAGTGTAGAGTAAGCAGGGGAGCCGTCAATATAAACATCCATTCCTAAATTTTTTAGTTTATCTCCATGTTTATGAGCATCTGCTTCATTAAAATATCCCAGATAGTTTAAACACCCGGTAACAGGGAAACACCATTTTTTAGGAGCTAATTTATAGGGTTGGGATGCAAATACCACCCAAGTTGCTTTGTGGCGTTTTAAATCGGCATAACTGTTAAAGGTTCCTTTGGTAGGCAAAAGCAGGGTTTTTTCTGCAAAGGCACGATATTTTACAGTTTTTTCAAGCTGTTGTTTTAATTTGGCAGATGTTGTTTTAGCGTCGATTAGTTTTTGTATGGGCACTCTTTTGCTTAAAAGATCAAAATGACCGTTGATGGATTGCCAAAAATATGATGGGCCAAGGCAACCTGACAAAATTGTTAGTAAAAACAGATATATTATGTGATGCATATACCTCTTGTTCTTCTCATACATAAATGTTTCTTCAGTCTCAAATTGCAAGGTTAAAACTCTGTTGCCATTACGCAATTTTTTACAGTTTATTCTACTACAACAGATGATTTTTCAACAAGGTTGAGGCTTTCGTGCACAAAATGAGATTGTTCGTCCAGGATAAATCTTTGCTTTAGGTTTTTGTCGGCAATGTTTATTTAGAAATGTATAAAATTGATTTGCGATAGATTAAAAAAAAGGGTTTTGCCCCTCCTTCCCAAGTTCGAGGACCTGAGAGGGTCGGCATTAAATGCCGGGAAGGGCTTTCTGGTTTGAAGTTCCTGCAAAGTTAGGGCCAAACTTATTTAAAAATTGTTTTTTTAAATATATTTCCAACTTAATCGTCTTGATGTAACATACTGTTATATTAAATAAATTTAAAAATAACTGGGTGTAATCTAAAGGTCAATTTGCTGTTTCTGTAAATTTTTATCTACCTGGTGAGGAGGTTTTTTACCCTCTTCGCTATTTTTTTCGCCTTTGTGTTTTTCTAAATATTCTTTAGATTTTTCCCATTGTTTTTCTGAATATTTTTTGGATTTTTCCCAACCTTTTTCACTCAATTCCTTGGTTTTTTCCCACCCTTTTTTTCCATATTGTTTGGATTTATCCAAACCATCTTTTCTTAAATCCTCTGTATCATCCCATATACTTCTGCTGTACTCTTTGGTTTTGTTCCAATATTCTCCCAATTTACCTTCTAGACCGTCAGCAAAGGAGTGGGCTGGTGTGCATAATAGGGTGATAATGCATATTGCTATATAAAAAAAGTTTTTCATACTCTTCTCCAATAAAATAAATTTAGAGCCACTCCTAACATTATACCACAATTAATTGGAAATATTAGGGTTTTGATAAGGGCTTAGGAAAAAACCGAGGTCTAGGTCAACATCAATGGTATTATTGATAAGCGCGAAATTTAACAGATTGTGTGAGGTAAATCAATAATGGAGCTTGTTTGGAAAAATGTAGGAGGGGTAGCAGGGGGGTGGTTTTAAAAAAAAGCTGTTTGAAATATGCGTGGGGCATTTTCAGCTTGCTAATAGTCAAAAAATATATAGGCAACATCTGTATATTGACGATAATAGTGTTTGTGCTTTTAAGGCAAGTCATCATATTATACCGGGAATATCAGGTATATGGACGACTTGTCACCATGATACATATTTAGCAATTAAACGTTTTACCAACAATTCGATACCACTAATTATCTGTTTTAAGCTGATATATCAATACCTTTTGCTGGTGGTTTAAAACCGCTGCTTCCACTAAAAGAGTGTCCCGAATTTTTTGTGCTTTGAGAATCAGTCTGTTTAGTTCCAACATTAGGCTTTGCCTCTTTTATAGCCTGTGATACTGCACTGGTTTGATGAGTAACTGCACCAATATTTTGTATTGAATTAAGCATTTTCCATCTCCTCTTTGAACAAAAAGATAGCAAACAAATTAAATTTTAATAAGGGAGATGAGCTGTTCGTTTTACAGGTCCAGCCCGGACCGTGTGTTCTTTATTTGAAAGGATCTTTAATCGTCCTTACTAAACGTATCGGACAAACTCACTGTCGACATAAATAAAAAAAATGCAAAAAAACCAGTTTTGAGGATGACAACATCTAACAAAATGATGTCAATGTTATAATTAGCAACTACTTTAAGAGCTTTTGAGGTTAATCAAGAGTGCAATCAACCATCAATATCTGCCATTAATTATTAAATCCCAATTTGTAGCCTAATATTTCTTCTAATGTATTTAAAAGTGTAGTTTTTCTTATGGGCTTACTCAAACAGGTGTTGCAACCTACTTCTCTGGCTTGATTATCAATATCTTTCATAGCGTGTGCTGTTAGTGCAATAATGGGGGTGGGCTGTAAACCATTTTCTTTCTCCCAATCTCGAATATTTTGTGTTGCGACAAATCCATCCATAACCGGCATCTGCACATCCATTATAATCAGATCAAACTCCTCTTCTTTAAAGCTTGCAAAGGCTTTTGCACCATTATTGACAGTAGTTATCATCCCTACAGATTTTCCTAAAAATGCCTCAATTACCATGATGTTTTCTTCAACATCATCAGCCAGAAGAATAGATATATTGTTAGAAGAAAATCTATTATCACTAACTTTATCAGCTATTGGTAAAGCAATTTTAGCGGTTAATTTATGGAATACGTCATGGAATACGTCTGTTTTTTTAAAAGGCATGGTAAAACGAAAAATACTGCCTTGGTTCTTCTTGCTCTCAACCCAAATTGTTCCACCCCATTTTTTTATCAATTGTTGACAAATCGTCAGGCCAAGGCCAGTTCCGCCATATTTTCTGGTTGTTGATAAATCCGCTTGGCGAAAAGGTTGAAAAATAGTTTCTATATGATCATTAGATATCCCAATGCCTGTGTCTGAAATGGAAAATAAAAAATTATCATTTGTCAGTAGCTCTATCTCCAGGAAGATTCTTCCGGTATTGGTGAATTTTATTGCATTTGAAATTAAGTTGATAAGAATCTGCCTCAGTCTATTGGGATCTCCGACTATTATTTTGGGTAATTTTGCTGGTAGGTTATGGCTAAGTTGCAGACCCTTCTCCTTTGCCATTAAACTTAGTATATCCATAGTACCCAAAACCAAATTTGGAAGATCAAATGCAATCTCTTCTAAAATAAGTTGCTGGGCTTCAATTTTTGAAAGGTCAAGGATATCGTTGATGAGAGATAACAGTGATTCCCCAGCGTTACGAGATGAATTGAGAAACTGTTTTTGTTCTGAAGATAGCTTGGTTTCCAAGAGTAAATCACACATACCGATAATAGTTGTCATTGGTGTGCGTATTTCATGACTCATGGTAGCGAGGAATTGGCTTTTTACCAGATTGGCTTCCATGGCTGCGATACGAGATTTGCAAAATTCTAGGTGGGTTTTTACTCTGGTTTTTACCACAAGGGGGTTTATTGGTTTGGAAATAAAATCAACAGCACCTGAAGTTAGACCTTTAATTTCAGCTTCAGGAGAATTTCTAGCAGTAACAAAAATGATTGGTGTATTACATGTTAAACCATCGGCTTGCAGCGTTGCGCAAACTTCATAACCATCCATATCGGGCATTTCAATATCAAGAAGAATAAGATCAACATCAAGAGTAGCCACTGCTTCTAAGGCTTTTTTCCCACTGGTTGCCATTAAGATGTTATAATCATCCTTCAGAATTTCAGCTAAAAACCTTATATTTCCAGGCACGTCATCTACAATAAGAATATTTGGTCTGTTCATATGTTCGATCCGACAAATTTATTAGTTTTCATTTGGATTTATCTACAAGCTGTTTAAATCAATTTCAAGCAACTGAGCAATTTTTTTCAATGACTCTTGTGCGCTATCAAAGGCAATCTTATTGATATGCTCTTCCAGTTGATTTAACTCATAATTTACACCACTGCTTGCACCTACCAATAACGGTTTTAATTTTGTAAAAAAAGTATCTTCAGCATCAAATGATAACCCCGCAATTTGTTGGGAAAGTTCTTTCATCACAATGGTGGTTTTTTCTATATCCAGAGGTGCGTTTGCACCATCATGGGTTTGCTCCTGTACTTTTTCTGTTATCTCATCTTGCTGTTTCATCTCCCCGATAGAGTTAACCAACTCATCCATTGCACTTTCAAGTTCATCTAAATTGATGGACTGTTTTTCTAGTGGGTTTTGTAGTTCATTATCCAGAGCCTTAGATGCTTCAAACAACCTTTTTGCCGAAATATTCCCAGCTATCCCTTTAATTTTGTGTGCGATACGTTTGACTGAAATAAGGTCGTCTTTATTTTTGCCTGCTAAAAGTGAACGGATGGTTTTGGCTGCATTTGCATGGTCACGATAAAACTCAATAAGTAGAGAGCGGAATAGGCGGTGGTTGTTGTTTAATCTTTCCAAGCCTGCTTTTACATCTATTCCTGCTATAGTTTCGGGCATTTGGCTGCCAATATCATTGTTTTTTTGTTTATTTGCTGGCAGATAGCTAACTCCAAGACCTTCTCGGGGTTTTATCCATTTCATCAATGCGGCAAAAAGATCTTTTTTATCTATGGGTTTAGCAATATGGTCGTTCATGCCATGCTGTAAACATTTTTCCTTATCGCCACTCATTGCATGGGCAGTCATGGCTAGAATTGGTAGTTTATCAAGCTTATGATCTTGTCTAATTAACTGTGTTGCTTCATAGCCATCCATTATTGGCATTTGAATATCCATCAATATTACATCAAAAAATTCACTGCTAGCCCTTTTAACTCCCTCTTCACCATTCTGGGCAATCTCCACAAAAAGTGCAATTCCTTCTAATATCTCTTTTGCCACCTGCTGGTTTATTGCATTGTCTTCTACCAACAATACCCTTGCACCACCAATTTTGCCAGAAATCAATGTGGGGTCCACTACTTCACGACCTGCCCTAAAAGTTTTAGCGACCTCTTTGCCAAATGCATCCATAATAGAATCAAAGAGGATAGAGCAATTAATGGGTTTATCTAAATATTCATCAACACCAAGATCTTTTCCTTGTAACTTTATCTCATCCTTATGATCAAACGGGGTTAGGAGTATCATCTTTGGCATGTTACCATCTTGGGGTATGGTATTTCTGAATGTTTGTATAGTTTGGATACCATTCATTTGTGGCATAAACCAATCGATAACTGCCAGTTTAAAAGGATTGCCATCATCGATAGCTTTTTTTATTTCTGCAACGGCTTGTTGCCCAGAGTTAACCCCTGTGGTTGAAAAGCTGAACATAGTCAATGTTCTTTGCAGTGCTTTTCTTGCTGCTTCATTATCATCCACAACCAATGCTCTGAGATGTTCCATATCTTGGGGTGGAATCATATCTACATCTTCCAAACCAAGTTTGCGTTTGAAAGTGGCTGTAAAATAGAATGTACTACCTTTGTCGTGATTTAAATCTACCCAAAGTTTTCCTCCCATCATTGTTACTAATTGTTGACTGATAGAGAGACCCAACCCAGTACCGCCAAACTTACGAGTTGTAGAGCTATCCGCCTGTGAAAATGGTTGGAACAACTTTGTAGTTTGACTCTCTGACATGCCAATACCGGTATCACGAACCGAAAATTGCAAAACAACGTAGTCTTTTGATTCCTTATTGGTCTTAACCTGTACTTCAACTTCCCCTTCATCTGTAAACTTTATGGCATTGCCAATTAAATTAAGCAGTACCTGTTCAAGACGCAGAGAGTCACCGTTTAATTCGTATCGGCATTCATCAGATACACACATGATTAACTCTATGTGTTTTTTTGTAACCTGAGCACGAAACATATCTGCTAGATGGTCAAATATATCTCTTAAAAGAAAATCTACTGTTTCTAAATCAAGCTTACCTGCTTCAATTTTAGAAAAGTCCAAAATGTCATTGATAATACGTAGCAGAGATTTTGATGAGTTGGATATTTTTGTCAAATAGTCCTGCATCTGTGAAGACGATTCCATTTGCAGAGCTAAATCGGAAAGACCAACAATGGCATTCATAGGAGTGCGAATTTCGTGGCTCATATTTGCTAAAAATTCGCTTTTTGATCTCGATGCAGTTTCAGCAAACTCTTTAGCACTCTTTATAGAGTTCTCCAGTTCTTTTTGCTCTGTTATGTCCCAGTTAACACCAACCATTCTGGCTGCTTCTCCAGTTTTGTCATCTCTTTCTACTATTGCTGCTGTTTTAAATGTACGTACTTCGCCGTCTGCAAGTAGGATACGAAACTCAGTTTTAAAGGAACTATTACCTTGTATGGCATCTTGGATACGCACTTGGGTATCCTGCCTATCGTCAGGGTGAAGAACACCCAACCATTTGTTTAAGGTTAGTTTTGTGCTAGGAGTAATACTGTATAGAGAGTGCATACGCGCATCCCACTCCATGCGATCATCTGAAGCTTGCCAGACCCAAACTCCAATATTTCCTGCTTCTGTAGCTAATTGGAGACGTGATGCAATGTTTCTAAGTTCAGTTGACGACTTCTCTAATGTTACTCTTTGAATGCTTAATTCATGAACCATTTGCGATAAAGTAACTGCAAGGCTGCCAATCTCATCTGTTGAATGGGCCTCAATTTTGGTATTGAAATTTCCCTTCCTAATTTCAATGGCTGCATTTTGGAGTTTTTCTATGGGTTTTGTAACTATTTTACGAATTGCTAAATAAATAATTAAACCTGTCACTATTAAAACTATAAAAAGAGCTGAGCTTGCTTTGGTTGAGGTCTGAGCATCTTTGGTTACACCCTGTAACCTTTCAAACATTTCCTCCTCTTCCTCTTTTAGTAGTTCTCTTAAATCTTTTTGTATCTTTCTAGAAACAGGTTCTATAGAATCTTCAAATATATTACGCAATATAAACGCATGATTTGCGAGCATTTCTTTATTAATATGATTCTGATCCATATTTTTATGTGTAATATGGACTTTTACAAAAAGTTGAACACCTTGTGCAAAGTAAGCAATATCATTTTTTAGTATATGTAACTTTTTTAACTCACGGTCCCATGGTAGCTTGAGCTGTAACCCCGTCAGAATCAACTTTTCAATGTTTTGCA
This sequence comes from Magnetococcales bacterium, assembly GCA_015232795.1. Classification (GTDB taxonomy): domain Bacteria; phylum Pseudomonadota; class Magnetococcia; order Magnetococcales; family JADFYX01. Next base: position 3,634 of record JADFYX010000014.1, on the reverse strand, counting down.
TATCTGCTGATACAGTAGCCAGAGACTTTTTTATTACAGATACAGCGTATGCAATCTCTTTACTTTCATCTCTGTCTTTTTCTCCTTTATTATCATCTTCTAACAAGCTTGCCAGATGCTCTAAAATAATTTCACGAATGTTGGACTTGATTCTCTGAATGTGATAAGCCGCTTCAGTTTCTCTCTCCACCATCTCATGCTGATATTCTATAACAATTCCAATGTTTTTTTGGGTAACAAGGGAGTTGTTGATAATAAAAGCGACAATAAATCCAGTAAATATGATAACTCCTGATAGAATCATTGATATTTTTCTACGGATTGTCATTTTTACCTCCAGCCAACAACAATTTACTTTGCTGTTATTGTTAAGTTAATTTAAAGATTAAACTTATATCATATTTGTTTGGGTTAATATTTGAAAACCATAAGAACATGTTTATATAGGTTAGGTTTATCCTGTTTGGTTCTGTCTTAAGTGAAAAATAGTTGATAAGAAAGAGTTGTGCATATTTTACTTTTTATTTTTTTTCTTGGATATTTTTTCAAATTCTGAAAACAGATAATTCTCTTCAACTTTAACTCGCTCAAGAAGAACTTTGCGTAAATTTTTAAAATCCGCAGTAAACCTGTCTTTTTTCTTTGATCCTTGTATGGTGTTGCCAGTATATTTTTGGAAAAAAAGCACTACACATAAAGTGACTTCTGCCATCTCATCACTGGTTTGTTTTATTAACTTGCCAAGTTTTTTATTTTTTTCTCCGGCTTTTTCCAATGCAGGATGGATTTCGCAGTCTTCCTTTGCGACGTGTTGAATGAGAACCTCTTCGCATTGGGACATTTTTTCAAGAAATTCATTACTTCCAGGTTTTGTCGAGCCGATTTTATCCAATAATTTAATGACAATTTTGTGCTCTTCCTTTAACTTTTTAATAAATTCCATTTTTCCTACCTTTATTTATAAATATTGGATTATATTGCCAATTTTTATGTTGTAATTTTTATGTAAATTTATCTTTTTATAAATGCTCTTTGTTGATAAAACATCCGGGACCGATCACTCTTTAAAAAAAAGCTGTGCATTATCTATGATATCCTCAGCAGCTTGTTGCAACTCACGGTCATCACCATCTTTAAAGGCAATTTTATCTCTAATTAATAGTTGAATCTGCTGCTCATTATTAAGTACAAAGGCAGCATATTCGTTTTTTGTTAAATTTGCTACAGACAAAGCTTTCGAAGTATCTCCATCAATGTCTATAATAATGGATGATTGCTCTAAATTTGGAATATATTTTACACCTTCCTCATCTCGTTTCTCTTTGCCGTTGTGAATTTGGCCCCTTAAAAATATTTTTACAAACCATGGTGCTTTGTGTACCGCTGCAACACTTAAAAATTGTTTTGGCAATATAGGCAAGTTTCTTGCTTTCCAAGTATAGGGGACTTTCGTAAACAGTGGTGTAGTGGAGTGGGAGCCAACAACAATAAGTACTGGCTTTTTGTTAAATAGATCAGATGTTGGGTATGGCTCATCTACTCCAGATAAAAGCACTTTGTCAGGTAGATCAGTTAAAGAGATTGCCAAAACATTGTCATTTTGCAACATACATAAAATAAGAGGGATACAAAAACAAAAAAAAAGTCCTGTTTTCTCTCTTATATTAGTTTTCTTTATAGTGTAGCTCATTGTTTTAACAAACAGGGTTGCTTCTACATATCATTGGCACTGTGACCATCGTAGCAGTCTTGAGCAGCATGTGAAAATATAAAGACAATTTGTTGGTAAAAAAAATTGCTATATGATTCTAATGTAAAATGCACCATATAATTTTGTTCCCATTACGAATAAGCAAATGAAAAGTGAAGGACTGTTTGAAAACCTAAAAAAATACTGATTTATCCTTCTTGTTGAGATACAATCTGGTTTACATGGGAAATTTTGACAAGTCTCTCTAGATTTTTTTGTAAGATATTTGTCGTGTTTAGGTCTTAGGTAACTAAAAATAGTATTACAACTGTTATCAGGTAATTGAACTATGGCACTACCCGGTAGTAAAAAAGACAACATCAAAAAAAAATCGAGCAAAAAAGGTAAAGAAGACAACGTTGCCGAAGATGCTGAAGAGGTAGTTGTTGAGGAATTCGACTTTGCCCAGATGAAGGAGATGGGTAATGAGCTCAAAGGGTTAAGAGAGGCTCATGCCAAAGAGCAGCTTGAAAAAATAAAAAAACAGAAGGCAGAAGAGCCAAAAAAGAAAAAAAAGAAGGATGAGGCTGACTCTCGTATAGATGTTTCTGAACTGGAAACCGAGACCGAAGCCAGAAAAGGTGGTCTGCCGGAACATATCGCCGCCCTGCCAAAAACTCATCCAATCCGAATACGTTGGGAAAAAGGTTTTAGACAAAGGGAAGATGGAACTTGGTATCAACTCTCAGAAGATGAGTTGCAAGACCATATAGGCATCTCAGAAGAGAAGCAGCGAGCATTCTTGTTAATTCCACTTATAGTTATTGGAATTTTAATGGTAATTGGAGGAAATTGGTACGAAAGTAGGCTTACTGAAACCAGAAAAGAAATAATTGATACGATAAAGCTTAAAAACATAAAAGATAGACCAGAAACCAAGGAAAAACTAAAAAAAGCCTATAAAAGCCATTGGCTGCCAGAATTGACAGCTCTTCTTGAAGAATTTAAAAAAGTTAAACGTAATTTTGACGTATTTAGTGATAATGAAGAGTCAGGCTCCTATATTCAGTATATTAAAAAGCACAATAAACAATTTGATGCAGATGAGGCTATGCAGTGGCGTACCAGGATTATTCGTAAGCCAAGCAAATAATCCTAGATTCGGCAGTTGTCCCCACGCACCTGACGCAAGCTATTGATTCACCTAGCATATCAGGGGAAACTCTTATCACCAACAAGGTGACCGCGGTTTCCCCTGATACACTAGACAAACCAATATCTTACGCCATGCACGCACCGCAAACTGCCGAATCTAGGATAATATTTATCAAAATGGTTCTAAGCGAGAGGTGCTTCCAATCTTAACAGGTGCAAACCCCATTTTATCTAGAAGCTCCCTTACACATTTAAAACCATTTTGTAAGGCAAAAAAATGGGTTGGACAGTGACAGTCGGATGAACCGATTTTTTTGGCTATGATCATGCTGTTTTTAAGGTTGGAAATAGCCTTTGCAGTGTCGCATTCACAATTATCATGGTTAATCCAAACCTCTGATACTGATGTTCCAGCCGTAGTCAGCAGATAATCAATATGCCAGCGCATTTTTTTTTCTTTTTTAAGATGACGGCCTACACGTTTTTCCCAAGATTTTTTTGCAGATCCTACATAAAGATATGATCCTGCTTTGATATCTATATACCCCTTTGCTCCAACCTCAACACTGTGTCTTTTGGTGTATTTGATTAACAGTGTGTAAGTTGACAATCATGACTCCTCAAGGTGTTACAAGCTATAGTGGATTCAAACCAAATTTGTACAGCTCTCAAAGAGAAAATCTTGGGAGGGCTTGCAGCCCTCTAAACCCCATCGCTTTTAGAAATTAAAAGCAAAAACAAAGCCTTGGGCTCTACCCAAACCCGGCAGGGAAATAATTCCCCTGCACC